>NZ_JAYWVC010000020.1:0-73297 GCF_036281785.1 Streptomyces chiangmaiensis
CTGCCTCCCGACGAACTGCTGGCCCACCTCGATGACACCTTCCAGCGACTGGCCGAGCAAGACGCCGACGCCGCGGACCAGACCCCCACGGTCGTCGGCGCCACCTGTCTGTACGCCGTCTACGACCCGATCACCCGCCGGTGCACCATGGCACGGGCCGGGCACCCCCCGCCCGCGATCATCGACCCGCAGGGCCGGGTCACCTTCCCCGACCTGCCCACCGGAGCCCCACTCGGCCTCGGCCTCAGGCTGGTCCCCTTCGACGCCGTGGAAGTGGAACTGCCCGAAGGCAGCCTGCTCGCGTTCTACACCGACGGCCTGGTCGAATCCCGTGACGACGACATCGACATCGGGATGCACCGCCTCGGCACCGCCCTGGCACAACCCGAACGGTCCTTGGAAGACTTGTGCTCCTCAGTGATGGAAACCGTGCCGACTCAGGCACCATCCGACGACGTCACCTTGCTCCTTGTCCGGATCCACACACTCAACGCGGCCCACATTGCCTCCTGGGACCTGCCAACCGAGCCGGCCGTCGTCAGCACCGCCCGGCACCTGGCCGCCCATCAACTCAGCGAATGGGGACTGGAGCATCTCGTGCCCACCACGGAGCTGATCATCAGCGAACTGGTCACCAACGCTATCCACCACGGCGCCGGCCCGATCCGGCTACGGCTCATCCAGCACCAAGTCCTGACCTGCGAAGTCTTTGACAGCGGAAAGTGTTACCCGCGCCTGCGCCACGCCCGCATCGTCGACGAAAACGGCCGGGGACTGTTCCTGATTGCCCAGTTGTCCAGCAGGTGGGGCTTCCGCTCCGCAACGGGCGGCAAGCTCGTCTGGGTCGAGCAAGACCTGCCGTCCACACTGTAAAGCGGGGATCGATGAGGGCTTCCCCCTCGGTCCCCACGTCGGCACACCGATGCCGCCGCGGAGATCCTCCGCAACGACCGCCAGGCGGCGAGCCCGATGGCGCCACTCTTACACGACGTCCACCACCCCTGGGCTGGTGCCGTGAAACCGACTTCCCGTACCGCTTCAGAATGCCTTCACAGCCCGTGAGCTGCGGCTTTGTCGAGTGATCAACTTGCTCGGTGGTACTGATTGATGAGGCCTGCGACGGCTTGTCGGCGCTGGATCCGAGTTGCGGGCAGCGCGACAACACCCAGGATCAGGACGACCAGCGCAACGCTGCTGTCGTTGTCCCTCAGCCCTGCAAACTGGTCCGGTGACTCGATCTCGACGGTGCTTCCAAAGCTGAGCGCAATCAGCAGCCCAGCAAGCAGGACTAGGACCCCAGCCAGGCAGCCCCCAGCGAGTTTCAGGGCCGGGGTCGCTGCCGGAACTTCAGCCGAGTCGATTTGCTTCACCCGATCATCCAACCCGACATCACCGGATGACATCAACGTCGCCGGACCAGAACGGATCGGGATGGCCGCGACGGGACATGCGCGACGATACAACGATGCGCTGACGGGGAATGCACAGACCGCTTCGGCGTTCGCCGACCGACGGCTTCACCTGATTTCCCCGGTCTGCTGACGACCATGCTCCAGTGACGCCCTGCGCCGATGCGGAGGTGCGGCAGGAGCCCTTCGCCCGTTTATCGGCTGAACAATTCGAAGACGACGGCCGGCTTCCCGCCGAACCGGGCACTGTGCGCGCTGGTGCTGTCCGTCAGGAAGCGGCGTACGTATGTCTCGGGATCCTCGTCGGTCAATGTCTCGATGTATGCGCGATGCTCGAGCAGCGACAGCACTGCCTGCTCGAGACCCCGGTCCGCAGGCACTGCGTGGGTGGGGTTCGGGGAGTTGGCGACGGCGACCCACCGGACGCCATTCCACGGCGCAAGCTCCTGCTCAGCCAGTTCCGGGAAGATCCAGCGGTTGCCGGCGTCCGCTGCCGCGTCGAGGACGGCGCGCCCCACCGCCACGTGATCCGGGGTGTTCCAGGTACCCGACCCCCAGGTCGCATGGTGGTTCAGGGTGATCACCAACTCGGGCCGGTGGCGGCGGATGGCTGCGGCGATGTCGCGACGCAGCGAGATGCCGTACTCGATCGTGCCATCCCGGTGGTCGAGGAACTCCACCACGCGGACACCGACGACGGCGGCACTGGCACGCTGCTCTTTCTCCCGCAGCGGTCCAGATTCAGCCGGCGCCAGCGTGTCGATGCCCGCTTCGCCGCGTGTGGCGAGGACATAGGCGATCTCACGGCCGTCCTGGATCCAGGATGCGACAGCAGCCGAGCACCCATACTCCAGATCATCAGGGTGGGCCACCACGGCAAGGGCACGCTGCCAGTCGGCCGGCATCGGCTGCAGGGGCGGGAGATTCGAATCGGTCACAATACCTGCTTTCATGGATTGTTCCCGTGGTGGTGCGAGAACGGCCGGCGGGGCTGAGGGCCGCCGGAACTGCGAGCGGGCTCGACAGATAGACCAGACCGAGGGTTCTCGTGTGACGTATCTCCCGCCCGGCCTGCCCTGCGACGACCGCCCGGACACCCCACCGGGCCCAGGCACGAGGGCTGCTCGGACGCGGTGGCCACCCTGCTCGACAACTGCCAGGTCGCGACCGAGGGCGGCTCCGGCGACACCGGCTTCCTGGCATCGGCGGAGCTGTACAACCCTCGCACAGGCACCTCGCACACCACCGAGTCCATGCACGAAGCCCGCGAAACCACGACGGCCACGCTGCTCGACAACGGCAAGGTCCTCGTCGCCAGCGGCCACAACGACACTGGCGGCCTGACGTCATCGGAGCTGTACAACCCGAATGGTGCTTTGGGTACCGGCGCAGGTGCCCATCAGGGAAGCAGAGTTGAGGAAGCACAGGTCAACACGATGGACCTGTCTCGACTACATCGATCACTGACGTCGGTAAGAGCGCAGTTGTCACATCACGCTGGTCTCGTCGGTCAGTACGAAGACAGCGATTGCCGCCCGCAGCACAAGCCGGCAGTGGGCCCATGACTCATGCTGACAAGGACAAAACATGACTACTGAGTCCGCAGAGACGAGTGGAACCAACCGTCGCACGTTCCTGAGACGCGCGTCGGTCGCCGCGGCAGTTCCCACCGCCGCCTCGCTGCTCGGCGGCCTGTCGGGCACCGCTGCGGCGGCCGATTCGCCCAGCCTTCCCGACTATGCACCGATCCCCTCCGCATCGGTCGGGCCCGCGCTCAACGCCGACGGCTACTTCGTCGGACAGATCAAGGGCAACCTGTACTGGGTCACCGACTCCGGCTACCAGGCCATGTTCCTCACCACGCGGGAAGGGGTCGTGCTCGTCGATGCCCCGCCCACCATCGGGCACAATCTGCTGCGGGCCATCGAGGAAGTGACCCGCGCCAACGGCAGGCCTTCCAAGGTCACGCACCTGGTGTACTCCCACTCTCACACCGACCACATCGGAGCTGCTTCCCTATTCGGCAAGGACGTGGTGCGCATCGGCCACACCGAGAACCGCCGTCTGCTGCGCAGGAACGCCGACCCCAACCGTCCGGCCCCCACGGTGACCTTCGACGACCACTACGTCCTTGAAGTCGGCGGCGAGCGCCTCAAACTCGCCTACCACGGCCCGAACCACTCACCGGACAACATCTTCATCCACGCGCCCGACTACGCCACGCTCATGGTGGTCGACGTGTTCTATCCCGGATGGGTGCCCTTCAGGAACCTCGCCCAGTCCCAGGACATCCCCGACTGGATCAAGGCCCACGACATCGCCTTGAGCTACCCCTGGCAGACCTACATCGGCGGCCACCTCGGCCGCCTCGGCGTCCGTGCCGACGGCACCATCCAAAAGCAGTATGTCGCCGACCTCATGGCCAGCACCCGCGCTGCCTCCGCCTCGGTCGACCCCACCCCCTACTACGACAAGTACGGGCCGTCCGGTAACTCCTGGGCCATCTTCAAGGCTTACCTCGACGCCGTCGCGGCGGCAGCCGCCGCACCCGTCGCCGCCAAGTACGAAGGCGTCCTCGCTGCCGCAGACGTCCTCACCATCGACAACGCCGGCGCCATGCTCAATTCACTGCGCATCGACTTCGGCGAGCTCGGCCCCTTCGGCATCCGGCCGTAAAGCCCGGTGGTGGTAATCGACGAACCGTATCGAGCTGGGCTGGGCAGACCCAGGATCCACGCAGCCGATCTGCCGTCCTTCGCCTCCGTTCCTGGATGTCGGCGGTTCGAAACCGTCCGCGCCCACCAGGACAAAGGCCCCCGCAATGCATGATCGCGTGGGCCTCTGACGGCTGTCGTTGACGGCAGTCACCGGCGGCGCTTGAGCAGGCGGTCCATGTGGCCCATGGCTTCCCTGCGGCTGTCGTCACCGACGTGGGTGTAGACGTTCATGGTCACGGCGATCTGCGAGCGCCCCAGGATCTCCATCACGGTCCGGGGTGCCACTCCCGCGGCGAAGAGCAGGGAAGCGCAGTCATGCAACGACCTGATCGAGTTCCTGCGTCGCGCCGGACTCCCGGACGCTTGGGATCTTCTCGATGATCCGAATTGGCTTGAGTGGCGGGGAGGATGCGCGCATCCCTGACACGTTCAAACGAGACAGACCATGACGTATACGGCGGCCATCTCCCTCGGCGCCCCGAGTCGACAAGGAGGTACGGCAGCGAGATCATGGACGAGAACGCTAGGCCACCCTCTGGTGGGGCGGTGGCCGTCATCGGATACGGGCTGTGCGCAGGAGGGGCCCATGGCTCTCCCGGCCTCAAGGCTCCGGGCGGTGAAAGCGCACTCAGACGCGCATGTTCATCTTCATTCGCCCCGTCCCGCGTGTTTCGAACCCTCCGGGCCTGCATTCGGTTCCGTATGCCCCGAAGGAAAGGCAGAACAGTGAACGGACGTATTCGCCTCGGCGCGTTGGCACCTCTGATGGTGTCCTCTCTGGCACTCGGCTCGGTGCCCTTCACGGCCGGCTCCGCCCAGGCGGTCGTGCCTACGGCCACATGTAGCGTGACAAAACGCACCAGCGATATGGCCAATATCGCCGGACAGGGGTTCACACCAGGGTCGACCGTGAGAGTCCTGATTGGCGGAATCAGTTCCGGCTCCTTCACGATCGGGGCTACGGGAACGATCGCTGTTGGCATAACTGGGAAGGTCGGGGTCGTAAGCCTGCAGGAGGAGGGCGGAGCAAAGGTCATATGCGGCACGATCCAGCAGGCCGAGCAGAAGGAATCTCAAGACCAGTACAAGAAGGGCTTCCTGGACGGCTTCAACGCCGCCAAGGCAACCTGCAAGGCGCAGGCGCCGCAAGGTGTGACCGCGGTGGACCCCAACTACGAGAAGGGCTTCAACGCGGGCGCGGCTGCCGCGATCGCCAAGTACTGCTGAGGACTGGCAGGCCCTGAAAACCGCCGGTTCCCACGTCGATCATCGACCGGATGACTAGCCAAATGTGCGACCAGGTCTGCGGCGACGAGGGTTGTGGCGTCGGGCCGGTTGTACGGCAGGGTCGTGGCGACCGGAAGAGCCACGAGCGAGGCGACCCCCTGCAGGACGGTGGAAATCTCCTCGTTGCCACCGCTACTCCTTGTCCGTCCAACCTGCCACAGCCTCGCCAACCGCTCGGCCTGGCCAACGAGTTGGCTATGTCAGGGCTTACGCTGATCAGTGCGGGGGTGTCGGCGTCTTGCGTTGTCGGGCCAGATCATGATCCTGGCCGCGCAATCAACTCGCCTGAAAAGGGAAGGTCGGTTCGACCCCCGGCCCCGGTCACAACCGCCACGCGCAGTACAGAGCGTTTTCGCCTGCCGGGGTCGTGCGCGGCCCGAGTGTCACCGGTCCGGCGCGGGGGTGACGGTGAACAGGTCGCCGGGCAGGCAGTCGAGGGCTTCGCAGATCCGGGTGAGAGTGGAGAAGCGGATGGCCCTGGCCCGGTTGTTCTTGAGGATCGAGAGGTTCACGACCGTCACGCCCACGCGAGCGGCGAGGTCGGTCAGGGTCATCTCGCGTTCGGCGAGCAGCGCGTCGAGGTGGCAGACCACGCGGTGCGGTTCTTCTGCGGGATCGGGTGCCATGTCAGACGAGCCCCTCGACGTCCCGGGCCAGTTCGCCGCCGCGGCGGAAGGCTTCCGCGAACGCCAGCACCAGGAGTGGCAGCAGCAGATTCCGGACCATCGAGCCGATGAGATTCACCGGTGGGGCCATGACCGGGCTGTGCGCCCCGGCCAGACCCACGCGGTGCAGGACGAGGCTCGCGGCTGCCGAGGTCAGCACCCCGGGGACCACTCCGGCCACCCAGATTGCTCCGGCCAGGCCGGCGATCCGTCTGGGGTTGCCGGATTCGAAGGGCCGCCCGGCCGCGATCGACTGCAGGATCCGGTGGCGGGGACCCCGTCCTCCAGCTGTACCGGCCGCCTGGCGTACGGTCAGCGGCCGGGCTGGCGTTGCGTGATCTCCTGAAGCAGCCAGCCGTTGCCGTCCGGGTCGCTGAAGGTGGCGTAGGAGGCGTAGGAGGTGCGGTCGGGGTGCGGGCCGGCGATCCGCTCCTGGCCGGCGCCGCGGTGGACGGCGTCTCCGGCCGTGTGGCCGTGGTGGAGAAGTCCTCCGGCGTCGTGGAACACCTCGCTTACCTTGATGCCGCGGCCGACGAGCTCCGCGCGCGCCTCTTCGACATCCGAGACGATGAGGTACAGGCCCTGGACCGAGCCGGGGGCGACGGAGATCATTCCCTTGCCGAAGAGGATCGAGCACGCGGAGCCGGGCGGTGTGAAGTGCACCAACCGGTAGTCGTCACTGAACGTGTTGTCGACGTCCAAGCGGAATCCCGCCGCCTCGTAGAAGTTCTTGGCCCGATCGACGTCGGAGACGGGCAGCACAATGGCTTCGAGCTTCAGATCCATCTTGTTCACCTTCGTGGAATCGGATTCCGAGAGAATGCGATATCAGTCGAGCAGGTGGAGGCCCGGGACTCGTTTGTCGCAACGATGGCTATAGCGATCACGTCCCCGTCGAATTGCCGCAGCCGATGAAGCCGCAGGACGACACAAAATGAGGCATTACCAGTGGTAAGCAGGCTTGGAGAGGCAGCCGATGCGCGCCTTGTCAGTGTGCCTCGGGCGTGACTGGTGCGCATTCTGAAGGAACGGCGCGCCGTCTTTCCGTGCTCGGCCGGGTGTGAGGCGGTGGAGCTTTGCCCATACCCGGGCCGCAGCCCCTCGGAGAAGCGTCGGTGAACGGTCTTGGCCTCCTCCCGATCGCACGGCGCGGTGCTGCAGCGGCTTCCACCGTGGCTGCTGCGGGGCCCGAGTCCACCGGCAGGGCCCGCGGCGCGTCGCCCGGCTGGATGAGCCATGCGTGCCCGGTGTCGGTGGTGCGCAGCGCCACCGGCGCGCAAGGGGCGCCCCACCGACGCCGAAGACCCCGTACCTGGCTGGTCCGGGGCCTTCGACGGGGTGTTCAGGGTGGCTACTTGGTGATCGTCACCGTCGTCTGGCTCGTTGCGGCCGTGTGCAGGCCGTCGCCCTTGTACGTGGCGGTGTAGGTGATGTCACCCGTCCCGCGCGGGCGTTCCGTGAAGGTGAACTCGCCCGTCGCCGTGGAGACGGGGAAGGTGCCGACCGGAGTGCCGGCCGGGTGTTCCGCGTCCGTGCGGGTCACCTCCACCGTCGTGCCCGCCGGGAAGGGCTCCGCCGCCGACAGCCGGCCGGTGACGGTCAGGTCCTTGCCCTTGCGGGAGGTCGCGGGCGCCTGGACGTCGAGGGTGGTGTCCAGCTTGCCGGCGTCCGGGAGGACGTGGAGTGTGGGGGCGCTGCCGTAGGAAAAGCCCGTGATCGCGAAGAGGCGGTTCTCGTCCGGGGCCCAGGCGAGGCCGTCGCGCTGGAGGTCGTTCACGCCGTACTCGTGGAGCGACGGCCAGGTGGAGCCCGGGCGGTAGGTCTTCACGAAGTCGCCGACCGCGCCCGTCGCCACCGTTCCGTCGGTCGCCACGGCCACCGCGTTCGGGAACTGCCAGCTCGAGTAGGAGCCGTTCGACGAAAGGTCCGACAGGCGGACGATCTGGTGGTCGTATGGGTTGTTCGCCGCCACGACGATGTTCTGGCCGTCCGCCGTCACCGCGAAGTCGTTGAGGAACGAGATCGACGGCGACGAGGTGAAGAGACGCTCGGCGCGCTTCTGCAGGCCCCCGGTCGCTGTGTCGTAGACGGCCAGGGTGGCCGGGCTGACGCCCTCCTCGCCCGCCACCAGGACGTCCGGGTCGGCGGGGGACGATGCCAGGGCCGGGGCGTAGTACCAGTACCGGCCGCTCGGGACGAGCGTCGCCGCGGGGTCCGCAGAGGCCACGTCGAGCGAGCCGATGCCGCCGCTGCTGCCGACCGTGTAGCCGAACCACAGCTTGCCGCCCGCCATCGCCAGGTTCTGCGGCGAGGTGTCCGAGCCGGTCGGGTAGCGATGGGTCTCGGTGAGGGTGGCGGTGTCGATCTCGGCGATCGCGCCGGCCGTCGAAAGGGCCACGTACAGTGTGCTGGAATCCGCCGAGAGCGCGAGGCCCGCGGCCCCCTCCTCGGCGGTGATCTGCTGGACAACAGTGCCCGCGTAGTCGGTGACGACGATGCTGCCGCCGGTCGGGTCGCTGACGAACACCCGGTCGTGCACTCCGTCGACAACGATGTCCCGGAACGAGGCGCTGGGGAGCGCCACGCTCGTCTCCTCGGCCGTGGCTGTCACCGTCCCCGCCCCGATCAGGGTCAGCGAGCCGATCAGTGCCACTGCCACCGCGACGGCGGTGCGTTTCTGGATGCGCAAGTGAACAAAACCTCCTCGGAGTTGGGGCGGTCGTTTTCGACCTCCCGTTCGAATAGCGCACAGTGGTGAGCATGTGTCACTCGGAGGTCACCGACACCTCACGCCGCACCCGGCGGCTCGGATCCGCACACACTGCTCCCGCCGCCGGGGGGGCCATGAGACGAAAGCGGCGCGATGGTGCGTGCGGCGGCCCGAACCGAAGGTGATGGAGTGGCCGTGCGCGGGCATGACGACAACCTCGGCCGACAGCTGACCGCAGTTGCGCGGGACCGAGGTCGTGGGGTTCCTGGGCCGGTTCGAATGAGGTCGAGCGCCCGAGCACCCCACGCGTCGGCGGTTCCGCAGGGAGTCGGGCGGGGCCTTCCTCGTGTCGGGCAGCCGTCGTGCGCGGCTTCGGCCGCCCGACCGCATGCGAAGACCCCGGCCGCTCGCGGCCGGGGTCTTCGGTGTCGGCTCGTCAGGCCTCCCGTGACGGCTGCTCGTGCGCGTGCTTCAGGCGCATCCGCGCGTCCACCGTGTCCTCGGTGGTCACGTCCGCCCAGAAGCGGTGGCAGGAGACGAAGACCGCGAGCTCCCGCTCGCGCTGCCGGAGCTTCTCCACCTCGGCCTGTTCGTCCTCCGTCCAGCCCGGGGAGGCGGGGCGCTCCACCTTGCGCCAGCCGGTGTCGTCGCTGAATCCGTCCAGCGGTTCCACCGACCAGGGAAGCCGCTTCAGCAGGGCCAGGAGCTCCGCCCGGACCTGATGCAGCTCCTCCTGACCGGCGAGGAGGTCACTCGGAAAGTCATAGGTCGCAGCCACGCCGCAATGCTACGCCTGTTCGATTTTGGGGCGCGAGCCGCTTTGTGCGGTTCACTCGAACGATTGGGCCAAGGGCGCCGGCCTGCGATTGCTTCCTTACTGGCCCCCCTTTCAGGCCGTTTTCGGCTGGTTTTTCGGCCCCTCCTTCCCGTATTTCTTCAGGGCAGGCTGTTCAGGTGCAACTGGACAGGTGTACCTGAAGGAATTAGCGTGAGGGCTGTGGAGCAGAACACCGAGGGCGTCTCCGAGTCCGCCGCCCGCGCGGCGCGTGACCTGCGGGTCGTGTTCAGCCGCCTGCGACGGCGCATCCGGGAGGTCGCCGGGGACGAGGGCCTCACACCCTCCCAGGTGTCCGCGCTCACCCTGGTCGGCAAGGGCGGTGCCGCCACCGCCAGCACCCTGGCGTCCGCCGAGGGTGTCCGTCCGCAGTCGATGGCCGCCACGCTCGGCGTCCTCGAACAGCACGGCCTGATCCGGCGCAGCCCCGACCCCGACGACGGCCGCCGCCAGCTCGTCACCCTCACCGATGCGGGCCGCGAGCGCGTCGAGGGCGACCGGCAGGCCCGTCAGGAGTGGCTCGCCCGCGCCTTGGAGGACCGCTACACGGAAGAGGAGCGCCAGACGATCGTCGCGGCGCTCTCTTTGATGGAACGGCTCACCCGGACGTGATGGCGAAGCTCGTCCCCGCGGCCGGAACGCATCGCCTCCGCCGCAGGGTTGCGACGCACTTTCATGTACCTCGGCTCCCCGCCGCCGACGCGGCGTTCTTCGCCCACGGCGCCGACACGGCAGGGCTGCACGATCCGGCCCTGTTCATGACGGCGGGATCCGCACCTGCTCGTACCGGTCGCCCTGCCGGATCGTTCCCTCTCCGCCCTCACCCCACCTCCGGAAAGGCCTGAGCCATGGCTCTCACCGCCCTCGACCCGCGTACCGCCCTGGTCGTGATCGACCTCCAGAACGGCATCGCGGCCATGCCCGTCCAGCCCCACAGCGGTGCCGAGGTGGTGGCCCGCACCGCCGAACTCGCCGACGCCTTCCGGGCCCGGAACCTCCCGGTCGTCCTGGTCCGCGTCTCCTTCGCCGCCGACGGTGCCGACGCGGTTCCCGGCCGCACCGAGCAGCAGCGTGGCGCCCGTTCCCACCCCGAGGGCTGGGACGTCATCGTCGACGAACTCTCCGGGCACCCGGGCGACACCCACGTCACCAAGCGCAACTGGGGCGCCTTCCACGGCACTGGCCTCGACGTCCAGCTGCGCCGCCTCGGGGTCACCCAGATCGTGCTGACCGGCATCGCCACCAGCATCGGCGTCGAGTCCACCGCACGTGCCGCCTACGAGCACGGCTACCACGTCACGCTCGCCACCGACGCGATGTCCGACGCCGACATCGAGGCCCACCGGGGCAGTGTCGAGCGGATCTTCCCGCGCCTCGGCGAGACGGGTACGACGGCCGAGATCCTGGAGCTGCTGGCCAAGACCCACGCGGTCTGACCCGCCCCCGCCGCCCGGCGACGGGCCCCACAAGGCAGCTACCTTGATCCCCGTGACCCTCGATGATCTGCGTGTCTTCGTCGCCGTCTGCCGGGCCGGAAGCCTCAGTGCCGCGGCCCGGGAGCTGGGATGCACCCAGTCGGCCGTCAGCCAGCATGTACGGCGGCTGGAGCGTGAGGTGGGGGTCGGCCTCGTGGAGCGGCAGTCGCGCGGAGTGCTCCCCACCCGGGCCGGGCGCGTGCTTCGCCAGGCCGCCGAGGAAGGAATGTCCGGGCTCGACCTGGCGCTGCGCAGGCTTGCGGAGATCGCGCGAGGCGACGGCGGCGTCGTACGGATCGCCACCGGCAGTGTCACCGTGCGGCACTTCATGGCGGCGGCGGTGGCCGAGTTCCGGCGGCTCCATCCCCGGGTCAGTCTGGAGTTCCGGACCGAGAGCTCGAGCCGGGGGTGCTTCGACGCGCTCCGGGAGCCCGGGCTCGATCTTGCCTGGGTGACGCTCGGGGCGCCCTTGCGGGGAATCGAACAACGCCCCGTCGTCCGCCTTCCCTGGGTGCTCGCGGTACCTGTGGACGACGAACTCGCCGGGCGGGAGCGGGTCGAGGCCGTCGACCTGGCGGGGCTGCGGCTGATCGGGCTGCCCGAGGGGTCGACCTCGCGTGCCCAGCTCGAGGCCTCCTGCGCGGAGTTGGGGATACCGGCGGCCGCCTCCGACACCAGCGTCGCCGACTGGGACACGGCCATCCTGCTCGCCGAACTCGGCGTCGGCCATGCGGTCGTGCCCGATCTGCCCGGCTGGCGTGCCGACGAGCGGCCGGGGCTGCGGTTGGTCCCGGTGCCCGAACTGCCGCCGCTCACCGTCGGCTGGGCGGTGCGGCGCTGGGACACCCTTTCCCCGTCCGCCCACGCCTTCGCGGACACGGTCACCCGGCACAACACCGGGAGCTGACCGGGCTCCCGGGCCTTCAGGAGCCCGACCCGGCACTGCGGCCCCGGACATCACACGGTGCGCCCCGGTCCCCAGGAGTCCAGGAAGGACCAGCCCAGCTCCCGAACCAGCCGTGTCGCCACCGGCACCGCCACCTCGTGCCGCTCGGCCGCACGCAGCAAAGCGCCGCCGATCGCGTCCAGTTCGAGTGGCCGGTCCGCCTCTGCGTCGCGCTGCATCGACGACTTCATCTCCGCCGGAAGCGCGTCGTACCGGGCCAGGGCCGCCGTCGGGTCCGCGGCCGCACCGCTCGCCCGGGCGACCGCCGCCGTCTCCTCCACCAGCGCGACCAACTCCTCGCGGTACCGGGTGCGGACGCCGCCCAGCGGTACCCCGTAGCGCGTCGTCAGCAGCGCGAACGGTGCGAGGAAGGCCATCTTTGCCCACAGGGCCGCCGCCTCCCCGTCCAGGACGCGGACTCGCACCCCCGCCCACTCCAGGGCCCCGGCCAGCCGGTCGAGACGGTCTCGCGCCACTGTCTCCCCGGTCAGATCGACCTCCACGAACGGACTGTCGTGCTCGATCACCCCGGGCGCGACACGGGTCGACTCGACACGGATGACGGCGGGGGCCAGCCGCCCGACCCCGTAGCGCTCGCGCAGTACCGCCGGGTGTTCCACGCCGTTCAACAGCGGTACGACCAGGGCGTCCTCGTCCAGCTTCTTCGCCGGTACGCGCTCCAACGCGGCGTCGAGCGCGGTGTGCTTCACCGCGACGATCACGATGTCGGCAGGCTCGCGCAGCTCCGTGTCCGCCTCCACCCGTGCGGTGAAGGGGCCGTAGTGGCCGCTGCGGACGCGAATGCCGTTCTCGCGCAGCGCCCGCGCGGTCCCGTCGCCCGCGAGGCAGGTCACCCGGAGCCCGGTGCGAGCCAGCAGCGCGGCCAGCAGCCCGCCGACACCGCCGGGGCCCAGGACCGCCACCCTGAGGTCGTCGTTCGCCATGTTCCGTCCCCGCTCCTCGCCATGTGCCCCCGTGGCCGGGGACCCCTCGGCGAGGATCACAAGGGGCCTGGAGTCCAGTCAATCCTCGGGGAAACTTGCCGATCCCCAAGAATCTGCTTGGGGATCCGGTCACAGTCGTACCGAGGACCCCGGTTCCAGCAGGTGCAGACGGTCCGCCAGGCCGGCGTCCGCGAACGCCTTCGTGAGCGTGGCGGCGCCCTCGGTGAAGTGGGCCCAGTGTTCGAAGTGCAGCGGAACCACATGCCGGGCGCCGAGGATGCGGGTCGCCTCGGCGGCCGCCTCACTGGTCAGCGTCAGCGGGGCGTCCGGGACGAGCGGGGTACGGGCGGCGCCGGCGAACAGCACGGCCACGTCGAACGGGCCGAGGCGATCGGCGATCCCGCGGACCACGTCGAGGGAGGCGTTGTCCCCGCTGACGTACACCGTGGGCAGGCCCTCGCCGGACAGGACGAAGCCGGTGACCTCGCCGACGACCGGCTCGCTGCCCTCGGGCCCGTGCAGCGCGGGCACGGCCGTCACACGCAGCACCCCGCCACCGGGGCGTGCGAGCTCCGTATGCCCCCAGGAGGGCAGGGCCTGCACGGGTGGGCCGACGCGGTCGTGTGCCGACGCGGTGGACAGGGCCAGCGGAGCCTCGGCCAGGTAGCGGCGGCCCGCCGCGTCCAGGTTGTCCGGGTGCTGGTCGTGCGAGAGGAGGACGCCGTCGACCGGGCCGATCTCCGTCTCCGGGAGGGCGGGACCGGCCGTCTTGACCAGGCTGCGCGAGCCGATGGGGTATGCGCCCGGTGCGTCGAAGGTGGGATCGGTGAGCAGGCGTACACCGTCCAGTTCGATGACGGCGGTGGGGCCGCCCACATAGAGAATGTCGACAGTGATCACACCGTGCACAATCCGGCGCGGTGCACGGGTATTCCCCCCGGGTTCCCGCGAGAGCGGGACCGTGCGGGCCGATGGGGCCACACTGGACCCATGTGCCGCAGTATCAAGACGCTCCGACCGCCCGCCATCCCCGAGGACGCCACGGAGGAGGAGATCCGCGCCGCAGCGCTCCAGTTCGTGCGCAAGGTCTCCGGCTTCCGCGCCCCGGCCGCCCACAACCGCGAGGTCTTCGACCACGCGGTGGACGTGATCGCCGCGGCCACCGCGGAACTGCTCGACGGTCTGGAGGTGCGGGGCCGGTCCCGGGAGGCTACTTCCGCGGTGCCGGGCGGCGCATGAGACAGGTCGCGCCCGCGCCCGCCGCGAACAGGGCCCCCACCGAGACGGCCGTTGCCAGCCAGGTCGCGCCCAGCCACTGGCCGCCGAAGTAGCCGAGGGCCACGCTGTAGGCGGCCCAGGCGATACCGGCGAGCGCCGACCAGGGCACGAAGTCGCGGGCGCGGCGATGGGTGGCGCCCGCTCCGAGGGAGACGACCGAGCGGCCCGCGGGCGCGAACCGGGCGAGGATCACCAGTGCGCCGCCGCCCCGGGCGAGCGCCGTTCCGAGACGTTGCTGGGCGTGGGTCAGCCGGCGCGAGCGGGCGATCGCGCGGTCCAGGCGGGCGCCGCCGTGCCAGGCCAGGCGGTATGCCACGAGGTCGCCCAGGACCGAGGCCGTCGCCGCGCACAGGAGAAGCGCGAGGATGTCCGGCGTGTGCCCCACGGCCGACCCGGCCGCCGCGGCGGTCGCCGCCGCGATGACCAGGACGCCGCTCGGCAGGAGGGGCAGGAAGACGTCCAGCAGGACCGACGCGGCCACCGCGGGGTAGATCCAGGGGCTGTCGGCCAGCGACCCCACACTCTCCAACACCGGAACTCCCCGTACGACTCCCCAGAGGCAACTGCGTGCCGCGATCTCGCGGGGGAGCGGCAGGAAGAGGCCTTTCGACAGCCGTACAGCGTACGCCTGGCTGTGACGGCAGATGCACCAGGGGCCGGTGAGGCCGGCTCGGACGGTCCGGCCGCCGGGGCCACGGCGGAGTCACGCTCCGTGACGGCCGGGAAGGGGGCCGCGGCGGTCCGGGCAGAGCGGGCCGGCCTGCGGAAGTGCGCGTACCTCGTCCCGCCGACGCAGTGGCCTCGGCACCACGGGTGCCGAGGCCGTGCCGCGGTGGGCGCGATGCGGGCCGGCTACTGATCGATGTGTGCGAGTTCGCCCTGTGGCCGGGCGGCCGGCCGCGCTCGCGGATCCGACTCCGGCGCCGCCGCGCGCAGGAGCGCGCGTGCCACCGCGTCGGCGTCGGACAAAGTGACCGAATCCACCCCGGGCCGGGCGCCCGCCGCGGTCACCCAGTGCACGCCCTCGGTGGGCACGCCGAAGGCGAACCGGCGTGGATGGGCGATGCCCCGACGGTCGATCAAACGGTAGGGACGCGATGTCACGTCCACACCTCCGGTCTCGTAGCCGCCCACGGTGTGCGGACGGCATCCGCCCGCGCGAAACAGACCACCGAGGAGTTCGTCCGCCGTGCGCCGCAGATCGGGCTCGGGCAGCCGCGCCTCGACGAGCGTGCGGACGCGGACGGCCGAGCCGGGGACCGCGGCGGAGCGGGCAACCCATGTGCCGGGCTCGGCCCGCACCTCCAGGCCCGGGCCCACCACCTCCAGTACGCCCGCTTCGATCAGCGCCGTCATCTCCTCGATCCGCCGCCTGGGCGGACCGATGGACAAGAAGGCGTTGAGCGGGGTGTACCAGCGGTCCAGGTCGTCGCGGCGGGAGTCGCCGGACAGACCGCCGTGGTCGACGATCAGCCGCAGTTCGTTGCGCAGGTCGCGCAGCACGTCCAGGGCGGCCTTGAGCGGGCCCTCGACATTGCCGAGCGCGGCCTGGGCGGCGTCCTCGCGGAGGTGGCCGAGCAGCCAGCTGCGCCATGCGGCGGGAGAGCCGAAGGTCCGCCCTGTGTACGGGCGGGCGACGCGGTCCCAGCACCAGCGGTCGTCGCGCGGTATGCCGAACTCGTCGAGGACGGCGCTCTCCTCGGCGCCGTCCGGGCCGGTGGCGAGAAACCGGTCCCGGAAACCGGCGCGTCGGGCCGGCCCGCGGGCCAACAGCGCCTCGTAGTAGACCGTCTCCACCTCCTTCGCCACCAACGGCCATATCTCGGCCTTGAACTCCGGCGCCTCCCCGGAGTCCGCGCGCTTGCGGAACCGGGCTATCACCTCGTCGGTCAGCAGCAGCGGCGTATGGCGGCCGTGCGGCCCCTTCGCGTTGTCGCCGCGCGCCTGGTACGGGACACCTCGGCGGGAACCGGCGTACAGGCGCGGCTCGTGGCCCGAGGGCCGGTAGCGCAGCCCGTCGGGGGTGCGGACGAAACGGCCGCCGCGACCCGTCGTCAGCAGGGCCGTGTGGTCGAAGAAGTTGAGGCCCAGGCCACGCAGCAGAACCGGTTCGCCGGGCGTGAGCGGGGAGAGGTCGACGTCCGCCGGGTTGGCGGGAGGGATGTGGCGCAGGCCGTACCGGGCCGCGTGCGCGGTGAGCCGGCGCCGGCCGGGAACGGCGACCGAGGGCAGGTGGCCCTGGGCGAGGACAACGGCGGACAGACCGGCGAGGGTGCGGCCGGTGGACAGGGTGAGGATCTGGCGGCCGTCCGGCGCCTCGGCGAGGCGTATCGCGCGGGCGGTGTGCACCTCGATCCGGAGCGCGTCCGGAGCGCCGTCCACCACATGGGCGAACACCCACTCCAGGTAACGGCCGTACTGGGCGCGGGTGGGGTAGTCGTCCGGCCCCAACCCGCCCTGCGCGGGCCCCGCTTCATGGCTGCCCGGGCGGCCCCGTCCATCCGTGGCCGCTGCGCCGTCGCGCGCCCACTCGTACAGGCTCGGCCCCGGCCGGATGGGCCCCGCGCACTCCACGCTCTCGTCGGTGAACAGCGTCACCTGGCAGGCCACCGTGTTCATCAGCAGCTCCGGGGACTGCGCGGTGCGCCAGACCCGGCCCGGCCCCGGCGGTGCCGGGTCCACGACGTGCACGGTCAACCGCGTACCGGGCGGAAGGAGTTCCACGGCGGAGGCGCACAGGCGCTCCAGAACGCTCGTGCCCCGCGGCCCCGCGCCGACGACGGCTACGGAGAGGGGTACGGATTCCACGGTCACGGTGGACAAAACGGGTGACTCCCGGGCGTGTGGGGGGCGCAGGGCGACCGATCCGCCCGTGGCAGGCGGAGGGTCCGCCTCATCATGCCTTTGTGGGCCGCGGAAGCCAACGCGCGTCCCACACGCCCCGGATGTCCCTCATGAGGCGGTCAAGGGCGACTCCTCCACGGTCGCGAGCTGTGCCTTTCCGGTCCCGTCCGGGCGCGCCCGCTCGAGTCGCAGCGACGCCGAACGGCCGTGCAGCGTCAGCGTCATGAGCTGGTTGCCGAACCACGGGCCGCCCGCGCGGCGCCAGTCGAGCGAGGGGCGCGCCCCCCGGCCGTGCCGGGCGACACTGCGGCCCAAGGCGCGCCCGAGGCCGCTCCAGCCGAAGCGGAAGCCGAGCTTCATGGACAGCGGCACGGAGTTGTGGACGGGGGAGCAGGTCAGCTGGAGGACCCGGGCGTCGGGCCCCGCACCCGGCCACTCGGGCTCCGCGATGTACGCGTGATGCACATCGCCCGACAGCACGTACACGCTCGCCGGTGCGCCCGGCCCCGTGCCCGCCTCGGCGACGAGGGCGGCCAGCGACTCGAACGACTCCGGGAACGCCGCCCAGTGCTCCAGGTCGGCGGTCCGGCGCAGGCGTTCGCCGAAGCGGGCCCAGCGGGCACCGCGCTCGCCTCGGCACAGGGCGGCGCTCCACGCCTCGGCGTCGTGCACGAGGTGGGGGAGCAACCAGGGCAATGAGGTACCGATCAGGAGGTGGTCGTAGGTGTCCCGGGCGCCGAGCACCCGCTCGCGCAGCCAGCGCGCCTCCGCGGGGTCCAGCATCGCCCGGCCGCTCTCGTCGAGGACCCGGGCCGCCCGGGTGTCCACCATCACCACCCGTGTCCGGCCGAAGTCACGGTGGTAGCTCCAGCGGACCGTGTCGGGGTGGGCGTCGGCCTGGGCGGCGTAGGCGTGCAGGACGTCCGTGCCGTCGGGCGTCTCGCGGACGGCCGCGTAGAGCGGGTCGGCGGCCAGTTCCGCGGGGGACAGATTGCCCAGGTGCTGGTGGACCCAGTACGCCATCAGCCCGCTCAGCAGCCGTTCGCGCCACCACGCGGTCGCGCGCATGTCGGCCACCCAGGACGCACTCGTGTTCCAGTCGTCGATGATGTCGTGGTCGTCGAAGATCATGCAGCTGGGCACGGTCGAGAGCAGCCAGCGGATCTCCGGGTCCAGCCAGGACTCGTGGTAGAGCCAGGTGTACTCCTCGTAGTCCGCCACCTGGCCGCCCGGGGGGTCGGTGAGGCCGCGACGCGCGGCTATCCGGTCGCGCACCGCAATGGACGTCTCGTCCGCGTACACCTGGTCGCCCAACAGCAGCAGGACGTCGGGCCGTTCGGCGCCCGGATCGGCGGCGAGCCGTGCCGCCAGCGTGTCGAGCGCGTCGGGACCCACCGGGTCCCGACGCCCCTGGGGCGGTGCTGCCAGACGACAGGAGCCGAACGTGACGCGGACCACCGCGGGGTCGGACGTGCGGATGACGGAGGGCGGGTAGGGCGACTCGGGCTGCGGCCATACGGGCGTGCCGTCCAGCAGCACCTCGTACGTCTCCGTCGTGCCCGGCACCAGTCCGGTGACCGGCACGATCGCGTAGTGGTGCCCGGCGATCTGGAAGGTACGGGCCCTGCCGTGGGCCCCCGACGGGCAGCGCACCTCCGCGGTGCACGGACGGCTCGCCTCGACCCAGACGGTCGCCGACGAGCCGTCCACGTACCGCAGCAGCGGTCCCAGACACAGTTTCACCACGATGATCCTCTCCTCCGTCGCCCCGTACGGTACGGAACGACGGAGGCGAGCGGGGAGGGGCCTGGCGTCAGCAGCCCGAGAGGTAGCTCTGGAGCGCGCTCTTCTCGGCGGAGTCGACGGAGAGGTTGTAGTAGTACTTCACCTGCACCCAGGCGCGGACGTAGGTGCAGCGGTAGGCCGTACGGGACGGCATCCACGTGGCCGGGTCCTGGTCGCCCTTGGCCTGGTTGACGTTGTCGGTCACGGCGAGCAGCTGCGGACGGGTGATGTCGTTGGCGAAGGCCTGGCGCCGGGACGTCGTCCACTTGCTCGCGCCGGAGTCCCAGGCCTCGGCGAGCGGGACCAGGTGGTCGATGTCGACGTCGGAGGCGGCGTGCCAGGTCGCGCCGTCGTACGGGGAGTACCAGCTGCCGCTGGTGGCGGCGCAGGAGGAGTCGGTGACGACGTTCGAGCCGTCGCGCTTGAGGATGTACTCGCGGGTGTTGCAGGCGCCGCTGATGGTGATCCACGTCGGGAACAGGTCGCGGTTGTACCCGGTGCGGTTCTCGGTCGCCACGGTGAGCGAGGCGAGGTAGCTGCGGGCGGTGGCGCCGCTGACGGGTGTGGGGAGTGCGGCGGAGGCGGTCGGACCGTTGAAGAGTCCGACGGAGGCTATGAGTCCGGTAAGAGCCGCGACTATGCCGAGGTGTCGACGCGCGTAGATCTTGAGCATGCGAACTCCCTTGTGGGGTAGGAGCGTTGAGGTGCAGGCGAGGGAATGCTCGTGGGGGGTTGTTGCCGGAGGGTGTGCGTTCGGTGAGAAGTTAATGACGCGCACATGACATAACAAGCCGTGTGACATGACTTACGCCCCGGGAGAGGGCCTCAGGCCGTCGCGTACGATGGAAGGCGCAGAAGGGGAGTAGCTCTTCGCCGGACCGTCGACATACTGCTCAGCCCGCCTGAGCCGGCGCCCGGAGGCGGATCCTGATTTCGGGATCGGCCGGCGAGACCTTCGGCATGCAGTGCACGTCCGTGCCCTACGGCATGGGTGATCCGTGTGCTGCCGTGCCGAGGTGTTGCAGCAGCCACAGCACTCTCGGTGGGGCAGCCCCGACCGATTGAGGAATCTTGATCAGCATCACCGTCCTGGCGCTCGTCTTCGGTGTCGTCTTCCTGGCCGAACTGCCGGACAAGACGGCCCTCGCCGGGCTCGTCCTCGGCACCCGCTACCGCGCCTCGTACGTGTTCACCGGTGTCGCCGCCGCCTTCTTGCTGCATGTTGTGCTGGCGGTGGCGGCAGGCAGCCTGCTGACCCTGCTGCCCCCGCAGATCGTGCACGGGATCACCGGTGTGCTCTTCCTCGGCGGCGCTGCCGTGCTGCTGCTGAAGAAGGGCGACGACGACGAGGAGATCCGCCGGCCCGAGAACCAGAGCTTCTGGAAGGTGTCGACGGCGGGCTTCATGCTCATCCTGATCGCCGAGTTCGGCGATCTCACCCAGATCATGACGGCGAACCTCGCGGCCCGTTACGACGACCCGCTGTCGGTGGGCCTGGGTGCGGTCCTCGCCCTGTGGGCGGTGGCGGGTCTCGGCATCGTGGGCGGCAAGGCGCTCATGAAGAAGGTGCCGCTGAAGCTGATCACGAAGATCGCGGCGCTGCTGATGCTGGTCCTCGGGGCGTGGAGCCTGTACGAGGTCGTGGCGGCCTGATGGGCCGCGACGCGCCGTGCGGCAGCGCGGCGGGGGCGGGATACCTGTCCGAGCGGCGGCCATGAGGGCCGCCGACGGGGGCGGCGGGCTGCCGTGGGGCCCGGCCGTCCATGTACCGGCCGTCCGGTGACGTCCCGATGTCCGGCAGATGTCCTCCCGGTGTCCGTCCCGGACATGGCGTCTTCGGTGCAGGTCGGGCGCGGTGGCAGGACCGGGAGCCGTTTTGTATCGTGAAGGAACAAAGTGGCTCCGTCCGCTCCCCCTGACCGGCGGGCGGGGCCGCCTTGGCCCTGGAGGTCGCCTGCCGGCCCCTTCCCCCGCGCACTGGAGTCATGCCGATGACGGCCACGACCGTTCTCACCGCCCGTGCCTTTCTGCTCGACATGGACGGCACCCTCGTCAACTCGGATGCCGTCGTGGAGCGCTGCTGGCGGCGCTGGTCCGAACGGCACGGGCTGGACGCCGACGAGGTGCTGAAGGTCGTGCACGGCCGCCAGGGCCACGCCTCGATGGCCGTTCTGCTGCCGGACCGTCCCATGGAGCAGAACCTCGCCGACAACGCCCGTATGCTCGCCGAGGAGACCGCCGACATGGATGGCGTGGTCGAGGTTCCCGGCGCTGCCGCGTTCCTCGCCTCCCTCCAGGGGCTCCCGCACGCCCTGGTGACCTCGGCGGACGTGGCGCTGTCCACCGCGCGCATGGGCGCAGCGGGCCTGAAGCTGCCCGACGTGCGGATCACCGCCGAGTGCGTGGGTGCGAGCAAGCCGGACCCCGAGGGCTTCCTGAAGGGCGCGGCCGAACTGGGTGTCGCCCCCGAGGACTGCCTCGTCTTCGAGGACTCCGGTGCGGGCATCGCCGCGGGGCGCGCCGCCGGGATGCGGGTGGTCGGAGTCGGCTCCCGGGCCGGTGTGCACCGTCCCGACGTGCTGGTCCCGGACCTCACACGAGTGCGTGTGGCGGCGACGGCGGACGGCCGGATCCGGCTGCACCTCGGCTGACCGGGCGGTTCCCCGCCGGATGCGTCAGGGCTCGATCGTCTCCGACTCCAGCTTCGCCCTGCTGGCCGGCCCGTACTCCCCGTGCTCGTCCTGGGTGATGTCGCGCGTGACCTGATAGGTGCGCACGGCGTTCTCCACCTGGTTGCCGTACCTGCCGCTCGCCGGGCCGAAGTACAGATGGAGCTGGTGCAGCCGGAGCTGCAGCTCGGTGACCTCCGGGCCCCTGTCGCCGTGCCGCAGGACCTGGGAGCGGTCCTGGTCCCAGTCGCCCCCGGAGCTCGGGGACGGAGAGCCGGCGGGCAGTGCGGTCGTCGCCGGCCGACTCGGTGTGGCCGAGGCGGTGGGGCTCGGCGAGGTGCTCGGCGTGGCCGAGGGCCACGCGCTGGCGGTCGGCGACGGGGTCGCGCTCGCCGAGGGCGCCGGCACGGACAGCGTGGACGCCGATGCGGACGCGGCGTCCGGCGACAGCTCCTTCGGCACGCTCGCCCGTATGTCCTCGGGCAGCGCACCGTCCCGTTCCGGCGAGTCGTAGGAGAAGAGCCCGCTGGCCAGCCCGGCGGTCGCCACGACCGTTGCGACGGCAACGGCGGCCGCCAGTACCACGGTGCGCCGCCGGCGCCGGGACGGTTCGGCGCCCGGCAGGGGGGCGAGGGGCCCCTCGGCGCCGTCGGGCACGGCGCCGAGCTGCATGGTCTCGTCCGGCGGACGGGTCCCGTCGGATCCGGAATCGTCGTGCGTCGCGGCCGCGAGCCGCGCGGTCTCGTCCGGGGCCGCGGACGCCACAGGCACCCCGGCGGCGTCCGGAACGACGGCGTCCGGCCCATCGGCGCCCTCCGGTCCCGCGGTGGGCCGCTCAGTCCCCTCCGATACGGCCGCGAGCCGCACGGTCTCGTCCGGGGCCGCCTGAGCCTCGGTCGTGGTGACCCCCAGGTCCACATACGGCCGGATCCGCAGCGGATCGAAGTCCTCCGCCGCTGCCGCCTCCGCTGTACGGACGTCCCGGAGCGCATCGGACGCCCGTCGGGTGCACGCGCACGACGGCGTGCCGTCCGGCCGCCTCGGTGCCCCGCACTCCGGGCAGGCTTGTCCGTTCGTTCCGTTCACGCGTGAGTCCCCTCCCGACGAATTCCAGAAATTATGCAGATCTCCCTCACGCAATCTCCCGGGAGCCCCCGGAATCCCCGCATCCCATGGGGACTCAGCAGGCCATAACGGGTCACACCAACCAGGATGAGAGTGCACGATGGACGGGAACCCGGGCCCGCGCGGACCACGCCCCAGGGCCCAGGGTCCACCGAGGTCGTACGACCGTCCCCGGGAGACCTTCATGACCGACGACACTCAGGGCCGGGCGGGAGAGGCAGCAGAGGCCGAGACGGACCTCACCATCGACGGCGGTCCGCTCTCCGGACGGCGCACGGCCGTCGACGAGAGCATGGGCGGGAGCGTCCTCGTCTCCATCGGAGCGCTGCTGCTGGGCATGCTGCTTGCGGCGCTCGACCAGACGATCGTGTCGACCGCGCTGCCCACCATCGTCAGCGACCTCGGCGGTCTGGAGCACCTGTCCTGGGTGGTCACGGCCTATCTGCTCGCCTCGACCGCGGCGACGCCCCTGTGGGGCAAGCTCGGCGACCAGTACGGGCGCAAGAAGCTGTTCCAGGCCGCGATCGTGATCTTCCTCATCGGGTCGGCGCTGTGCGGGATGGCCCAGAACATGCTCGAGCTCATCGCCTTCCGTGCGGTCCAGGGGCTCGGCGGCGGCGGGCTCATCGTGCTGTCGATGGCGATCGTCGGCGACATAGTCCCACCCCGCGAGCGGGGCCGTTACCAGGGACTCTTCGGTGCCGTCTTCGGCACCACCAGCGTGCTCGGGCCGCTTCTCGGCGGCCTGTTCACCCAGCATCTGAGCTGGCGCTGGGTCTTCTACGTCAACCTGCCCGTGGGCATCGTCGCCCTCGTCGTCATCGCCACCGTCCTGCGTATCCCGAGGAAGGCCGAACGGCACGTCATCGACTACCTCGGCACCTTCCTCGTCGCCTCCGTCGCCACCTGCCTGGTCCTGGTCGCCTCCCTGGGCGGTACCACCTGGGGCTGGGGCTCGGCGCAGACCGTCGGCCTGGCGGTCCTCGGCTTCGTCCTGCTCGTGGCCTTCGTCCTCGTCGAACGCCGGGCGGCCGAACCCGTCCTGCCGCTCAAGCTCTTTCGCGTCCGCACCTTCACGCTCTCGGCGGTCATCAGCTTCATCATCGGCTTCGCGATGTTCGGCGCGATGACGTACCTGCCGACGTTCCTGCAGATCGTCCACGGCATCACACCGACCCTGTCCGGTGTGCACATGCTGCCGATGGTGGCCGGCATGCTGCTGTCGTCCACCGGCTCCGGCCAGATCGTCAGCCGGACCGGCCGCTGGAAGGTGTTCCCGCTCGCGGGCACCGGCGTCACCACGATCGGCCTGCTCCTGCTGCACCAGCTCGACGAGCGCAGCAGCATCGCCGAGATGAGCGGCTACTTCTTCGTCTTCGGTCTGGGCCTCGGCCTGGTCATGCAGGTTCTGGTGCTGATCGTGCAGAACGCCGTCCCCTACCGGGACCTCGGCGTCGCCACCTCGGGCGCCACCTTCTTCCGCTCCATCGGCGCCTCGTTCGGTGTGGCCATCTTCGGCACGATCTTCGCGAGCCGGCTCGGCAGCGGTCTCGGCGAGGCGCTCGCCGGGCGGCCGCTCCCGGCCGGTGTCACCCCGGACGGACTCATGGCCGATCCGCGTGGCATCGCGACCCTCCCGGCCGCCGTACGGCCCCCCGTCCTGCACGCCTTCGCCGTCTCGATCACCGACGTCTTCGTGTACGCCGCACCGGTCGCCCTCCTCGGCTTCGTCCTCGCGTGGTTCCTGCGCGAGGACAAGCTGCGCGGCTCGGTGACGGCGCCGGACGGGACGGAGACGCTGGCGAGCAACCCGGTCGAGCGCTCCTCGTACGACGAGGTGTGCCGCGCGCTGTCCCTGCTCGGCTCCCGCGAGGGGCGGCGGAGTGTCTACGACAAGATCACCAGGCGGGCCGGGTACGACCTGCTGCCCGGGGCGAGCTGGCTGCTGCTGCGGATCAAGAAATACGGCTGGGCCGAGCCGGGGGTGCTCGCCGAACGCAGCACTGTCCCGCTGAACGTCATCCTCGCCTCCGCGCGGCAGCTGGAGGAGCGGCGCCTGGCCCGGCGCGAGGGGTTGGACCTCATGCTCACCGAGGGGGGCCGTGAGGTCGCCGAGCGTCTGGCCTTGGCCCGCGAGGAGTCGCTGGCCGAACTGCTCGGCGACTGGTGGGGCCCGGACCGCCCGACCGACCTGGTCAGGCTGGTGCGGGAACTGAACGCGGAGCTGTGCGGCTCGGACGCGGAACGCCCGGACGAACGGTCGCCGACGCGGCTGGCCCGGCCCTTCTAGGACAGCACTTTCGCGAACCAGTGCTCCGCGTAGGCCTGGTCGTTGTGCGGTGGGGTCTCGGTGTACCCGAGCCGGGCGTACAGGGCGCGGGCCTCCACCAGGTCGTGGCGGGTGTCGAGGACGATCCGCCGCGCGCCGAGCGTGCGGGCCGCGTCTTCGGCGGCGGCCACGAGGCGCGGGGCGCCGCCCCGGCCGCGCATCTCCTTGTGGACGAAGACCCGCTTGAGCTCGGCGGTGCCGGCGTTCAGCAGCCGTACGCCCGCGGTCCCCACCGGTTCGCCCTCGTACCTGGCCACCAGGAGCGTCCCGCCCGGCGGAGCCAGATGTCCGCCGGTGTCGGCGGCGATCTCGCGCTCCAGCTCGTCCGGGTCCGTCGCGCGCCCCTCGTACAGCTGGTACCAGCGATCGCTGACTTCGGTGTAGTACGCGCGCCACAATGCGGCGGCCACGGGCGAGTCATGGCGTTCGGGGGCGATGGTCCAGGTCATGCCGGCCATTGTGGGGAGCGGCCGGGCAGGGGCCGCAACCGAATATGCGCTCCGCGGTCCGGTCGGTGACCGGGCAGGGACGGATCGCGGCTCGGCCCGGGACCGGAAGGGCCCCGCCAGGTGCGGCGCTCAGTCCGCCTTCGGGGATCCGGCCCGGCGCTCGCGCCACTGCCGGACGATCTCCTCGATGTCGTACGGCTTGAGGCCCAGCGGCGGTCCCGGCGGAGGCTTGAACATCATGTCGCGGATCTTCACGTTCAGCTCCTCGACCATCCGGCGCACCACTCGCTCGGACGGCGCCACCGCGGCCGCGGCCAGTGTGTCCTCCGCCTCCTTGCGCAGGGCCAGCGTCGGCGGCAGGACCGCGAGTCCCTCACGGGCCATCTTCCGCTTGATCCACCACAGTTCGTCGTAGACCGTCTCGGTGACGGCGGGCGCCGGTTCACCCGCGCCGGGAAGGTCCGCGAACTCCCCGCGTGCCTGGGCGTCGCGAATCTGTTTGTCGACAAAGGACTCGAAGCTGACGCCGGGGGGCTTGCGCTCGGTCATGGGTTCATTGTGCCGGACGTCACCCTGCGGGGCGATCGGGCGAATTATCATTCCGCAGCGGTAGGCCAACCGGGCTCGCCCACGGAACACCTGACCGCCGCACTCAGGAGGAGCGCACGTGCTCGAACTCACCATGGCCTCGGTCTCCAGGGAGGACGCCGGGGCGACTGCCGGCATGCTGATGGCCGACGCGCCCAGCGACCCGGGCGCCGTGCTGCGGGTGGGCCGGGACAAGTCCGTGTGCCGGCTGGCGACCCCCGACGACTGGCTGTTCATCTCGCGGGTGCACCTGGAGTTCCTGTGCGGACCGGACGGCGTCTGGCAGGTCACCTGGCTGCGCGGCTCGCACACCGAGCCCTCCTCCGAGGTGCTGCTGACCCTGCCCGGTCTCCCGGCCCAGGCCCTGCCCTACGGCGGCACCGCCAGGCTCCCGCACGGCGGCTCCGGGGAACTGGTCATTCAGGACCGCACGGCTCCCCGCAGCGTCAACGTGGGCTTCTACCACGAGGTCTGAGAGGCGCCCGCGGCGTCAGCCCGCCACCCGTGCCAGCGCGAACCCGTCGTGCCCCTTGCTGCACACCGTCTGCACCGCCGTCCCGCTCAACTTCGGGTGCGAGGCGATCAGTTCCAGGGCGGCCCGGGTGCCGCGTACGCCCGGGTCGTCGCTGCCCGCGTCGGTGACCCGGCCGACCCGCACCACGTTGTCGAGGACGATCAGGCTGCCGGGACGCGTGAGTTTGAGGGCCCACTCGACGTAGTGCAGATTGTCGACCTTGTCCGCGTCGATGAAGACCAGGTCGAACGGCTCGGTGCGCTCCTCGGCCAGCTTCGGCAGCGACTCCAGCGCGGGGCCGACGCGCACCTCGGTGATCCCGTCCAGGCCCGCCCGGGCGAGGTTGCGGCGGGCGACCTCCGCGTGCTTGGCCTCGTACTCCAGGGTGATCAGCCGGCCGTCCCCGGGTAGCGCGCGGGCCAGCCAGATCGTGCTGTAGCCGCCGAGCGTGCCGATCTCCAGGATGCGGCGCGCGCCCTGGATCTGGGCGAGGAGCTGGAGCAGCTTGCCCAGGTTGGGCGCGACGTGGAAGGGCGGCAGTCCGGCCGCCTTGCTGTCCCGCAGCGCCGCGGTGAGCACCTCGTCGGGGGAGGAGAGAAGGGCGGTGAAATACGCGTCGAAGTCGTCCCAGAGCTGTTTGTCTGTGGTCATGTGCATGCCTTTCCCGTATCTAGTTAGGTGTCCTAACTAGTCTCCCTGATGAATATAACGGGGTGGGGGGTCATGTCACTGGATATCAGCCAATGGGGCAGGATGTCAGCCGATCGGAGGAGAGGTGTGCGCCGGCGGGCCCCGTGCCGCCTCCGTCGTGCCGTATAGCCGGCGGGCGTGTCGAACTCCAGCCGGCTGCCGAAGCAGGCGCGCCTCTTGGCCGGCGCGTCCTCGGCGATGAACGGGGATGCGCTCGCGTACTCGCCGCCGGTCGAGAAGCCCCGCACCGGGCGGGTGGCGAGCAGCAGGACCGGCGCGTCGACGCCGATCGCCGTGTGCGACGGGATCAGGCGGGCGTAAGCAGGTACGACCGACGGGCCGCGGGTGGCTCCCGCTCCGCGCCGTCCTGATTGTGATCCTTCTCGCGCAGCGGGGGTGGAACCGGGTCGACCCAGCACTATCGTCGTCCGGACAAAGGGCGGGCGGACCTCAGGTGAAGAGGGGGTTGCCTGCGTCTCACCGTGGGGGGGCTGCGAACCTCATAGGGTCGGACAGGGGTCAACACACGGGACGCACGGGACGAACGGGGCGGGAGGGCCGACGGGGCGTGGCGAACGTGGAGCACGGCGGGCAGATGAGCGGTGCCTTCGGGGCGGGGGGCCCACAGCAGGCGAAGGCACGGTTGAGGGCGGCCCGCGTCGGGCTCTGGATGGTCGTCGCCGTCCTGGCGGCGCGCCAGGTCGCCGTCGTCCTCAGCACGCCCCGGGGCGAGCGGCTGACGGACCTCGAGACCTGGGTCGGTCCCGCCGGGGTCCTGCATGTGAACGGGTCGCTGTACGACTCGACGCGGTTCACCGGCACACCGTTCGCGGGACTCGTCCTCAAGCCGCTTACCAGGGCGGCCCAACAGGCCCTCGGCTGGGGCTGGACCTTCGGCACTCTGCTGCTCGTCGTCGCGCTCGGCCTGATCGCCGCCCGGGCCCTGCCCAAGCCGGTGACGCGGCGCAGTGCGCTGCTGGCGGCGCCGGTCGCGATCAGTCTGCTGATGCTGTCGCTGCCGGTGCGCAACACCCTCTACCTCGGTCAGACCAGCATCATCCCGGTGCTGCTCGTCCTGCTCGGCTGCTTCGCCGTGCGCGGGGAGCGGACCGGCGGACTGCTGATCGGCCTGGGCGCCGCGCTTCAGCCGACCGTGCTGCTGTTCGCGCCCCTGCTGTGGTTCACCGGCCGTCGCCGTGCCGCGGCCTCCGCGGCCGGCACGTTCGCCGTGTGCACGGCGCTCGCCTGGGCGGCGATGGCACACGACTCGTACACCTATTGGGTGCACCACCTGGCCGGCACCGGGCTCGGCGGCAAGGCCGACGACCACGCCAACCAGTCCCTGCACGGCGCCCTGCTCAGGCTGGGCCTGTCCGGACCGCTGGAGATCGGACTGTTGTTCGTGCTGGGTGCCGCCGTCGCGGTCCTCGGGCTGCACCGCGCGATCCGGTACGCGCACGACGGACAACTGCTGCTCGCCGTAGCGGTCACCGGGTGCGTCGCCGTCGCCGTGTCGCCGACGAGCTGGCAGCACCAGCTGCTGTGGGTGCTGCTCGCGGTGGTCGGCCGGGTCGGCAGGAGGGCCTCGGACCGGTATGTGTGGCCGGTCGCCGTCGTCCTGCTGATGACGCTGCCCGCGAAGATGATGCTGCCGAACGTGGAGGCGCTCGAGCCGCTCCGCGACAATCTGGTGCTCCTGGCCGCCCTGGCCGCCGCCATCTGTGTGCCCTTCCTGTCCCGCACCTCCCCCTACTACCGGGCCCCGATTCCCACCGAGTACGCGCGGCTCGTGCCCACCCGGTGGAAGCGCGTCCCGCTCCTGCCGTTCCTGCGTCGGGTCCTCACCCGTCCGAACCTGCTGCTCGAACTGCTGCTGATCCGGGTCACCTATGCCGCCTACGCCCGGGTCAGGCTCGCGGCGTCCGGCGACAGCAGCACGGCGGGCCGGGTCACCGCCGAGCGGCACGGCGACCAGATCCTCGCGGTCGAACGCTTTCTGCACATCGACATCGAGCGCTGGGCCAACCACGCCGTCGTCGGGGTGGGCCGGCTGCGGGGCTTCTTCGACTTCTACTACGAGTCCTTCCACTTCGTGTTCCCGCTGGCCGTCCTGGGCGTGCTCTACTGGCGCAGCCCGGTCGACTACCGCTGGGCGCGCTCGGTGATCGGCTTCACCACCTTCGTGGCGCTGATCGGCTTCTGGCTCTACCCGCTGGCTCCACCGCGCCTGATGCCGCACCTCGGGATCATCGACACCGTGCACGGCGTGCAGGACTTCTCCAAACCGGACTACGGCACGTTCACCGCGCTGACCAACCAGTACGCGGCGATGCCCTCGCTGCACTTCGGCTGGTCCCTGTGGTGCGGTCTCACCATCGCGATCCTGGCGCCCAAGTGGTGGATGAAGGTGCTCGGCCTGCTCCACCCCCTTTTCACGGTCTCGGCGATCGTGGCGACCGGGAACCACTGGGTGCTGGACGCGGTCGGCGGCGCCGCCGTCGTCGGTGTCGGCTTCGGGCTCGCCCATCTGCTCCAGGGGCCGCGGGCCCGGATGGCCGTGGCCGAGGTCAGCAGTGCCCCGGCGCCGGTGACGGTCCGTACTCCGAGCTGATCCGGTACGTGCCCGGCGCGGTGACCGTGAGCCGCGTGAATTCACCTTCCCGGCTGAGGCAGCCGGCGTCGGCGTGCAGCCACGGCGAGTGGGCGACCCGCACCGTCACCGAGCCGGGGCGCGGAATCCGTATGTCCACTTCGGCGCTGGTCGTCCGCACGACGGTGCCGGGCGCGGAGACGAGCGGGACCGCGTTGCGCACCCGGTACACCCGCCAGTGCGCGTCCTGCCATACCGGCTCGAGCCAGTCCGGACGCTGGGCGCGCACCAATCGGGCCTCCTGTTCGGCGTATCCGTCCGGCTTGCCCAGCGGCAGCACGACGAGGCCGACCGCCCAGTGGTCCAGCCAGCGGCGGTAGGTCGCCGCCGAGAAAGTGCCGTCGTAGAAGAGACGGCCCCGCTCCATGTCGAGCTGGCGGTTCCAGCCGCGGGCCAGGTTCATGTGCGGGGCGAGCGCGGTCGCCTCCCGGTGGTTGCGTGCCGGGACGACCTCGACGCGGGTGCGGTCGGCGCCGAGCCCCCGTAACGCACGGAGCACACCCCCGGTGTCCGCGGCCCAGGCCGGCACCGTGGTGGAGACCCGAAGATCGTCGACGGTCTTGCGGCCCACCCAGACGACGCAGAAGACGAGTGCGACGATCAGCAGGTTGCGGCGCAGCACGCGCATCCGGGGCTCGGTGAGCAGCGCCGCGAGCAGCGTCGCCGGCGCGAACAGCTCCGCGAAACGCTCGATGTTCGTGCCGACGGGCGAGGGGATCAGATACGCGAGGACGGTCCCGGCCGCGTACACCACCCCGCTCCACCGCGCGACCCGCCAGCCGCGCGGGGCCAGGACGGTGACGGCCAGTCCGAGCACCACGGGTTGCCAGATGCGGTCGGCCGACATCAACTGCTCGCCGGTGAAAGGGAACAGCAGAGTGGTGGCGGCGACCACCGCGAACGGCGGCACCAGCAGGACGAAGGCCCTCCGCCAGTCCCGTACGGACAGGAAACCGGCCCCCACCACGGCCAGGAACAGCCCGGCGACCGGGCTCGCCATGGTCGCGAGTGTCGTGTACGCCGCCGCCGGCACCGGCCGCCGCTCCCTCCCCACCAGCAGCACACAGCCCGCGAGACCGAACGCCACGCCCAGCGCGAAGGTCGTGCGCCCCGACGCCACGTTGCACCACAGTGCCAGCGACGCGAGCAGCGCGGGGCCGAGCGGCCGCGTGACCCCGGCGCGCACGATCAGCACGGCGGCCAGCCAGGCGGCGGCGACACCGGAGACGACCGTGACCGTGCGCACGCCGAGCACGGCCATCAGATACGGGGAGATCAGGCTGTAGTTGGCGGTGTGCATACCGCCGTACCAGAAGAGGCTGTACGCCGACCCGCCGTCACGGGCGGCGAACCGGGCCCATGCCTCCTGGGCCGCGAGATCACCGCCGCCGGTGGCCAGGAACAGCCACCACCCGGCGTACAGCGGCAGCGTGGGGAGCGTGGCGAGGAGCGGAACGCGATGGCGGTCCCGGAACGCCTGGAGAGGACGGTTCCGTGAAGCGGCCGGGTCCTCCGGCCGGGCGAGGGTGAGGTCGGCAGGGACCACAGGTGCGCGCTTCCGTTCGATGTCTGCGGCGGTGTGGGACGACTGTGCCCCCTGGTAGACGTGAAACGGAAGAAGGACGTTCGCCTGACTTCGGAACGTGTGCCCCGGAGGGTCGCGGGGGAGGCAGGGGCGGGGCGTGGGGGGAATGCCCCTGCCTCCCTCGAGACGGGCCGGCGGCGCCGGGAGGCCGACGGCCCGCGTTCGTCATCCCGCGCTGACCTGGAGTTCCTTCACGCCGTTGATCCAGGCCGAGCGCAGCCGACGCGGCTCGTCGACCAGCCGGAGGTTCGGCATGGCGTCGGCGATCGCGTTGAAGATGAGGTCGATCTCCAGCACCGCCAGGGACTTGCCGAGGCAGTAGTGCGGGCCCCCGCCGCCGAAGCCGAGGTGCGGATTGGGGTCGCGGGTGACGTCGAAGACCTCCGGGTGCTCGAAGATCTCGGGGTCGTGGTTCGCGGACGAGTAGAACAGGCCCACCCGCTCGCCCTTCCTGATCTGCTTGCCGCCGAGCTCGGTGTCCTGGGTGGCCGTGCGCTGGAAGGCGACCACCGGCGTCGCCCAGCGGACGATCTCCTCCGCGGCCGTGGAAGGGCGCTGTCGCTTGTAGAGGTCCCACTGGCCGGGATGGGTGAGGAAGGCGTGCATGCCGTGCGTGATGGCGTTGCGCGTCGTCTCGTTGCCGGCGACGGACAGCATCAGCACGAAGAACCCGAACTCGTCGTAGGACAGGTTACCCTCGTCCTCGGCGGCCACCAGCGCGGTGACGATGTCCTTGGCCGGGCACTGCTTGCGGTCGGCGGCCATGTTCATGGCGTAGGCGATGATCTCGGTGGCGGCCTCGGCACCGACCTCCTCGGTGATGGCGTACTCCGGGTCGTCGTACGCGATCATCTTGTTGGACCAGTCGAAGATCTTGGCGCGGTCGCCCTGCGGGACACCGATCAGCTCGGCGATGGCCTGGAGGGGCAGTTCACAGGCGATCTCGGTGACGAAGTCGAACGGGCCACGCCGTTCGAGGGCGCCGTGGACGATGGCGTGCGCGCGGGCGCGCAGCCGGTCCTCCAGCGCGCGGATGGCGCGCGGGGTGAACCCGCGCTGGACGATCTGACGGACCCGGGTGTGCTCGGGCGGGTCCATGTTGAGCATGATGAGCCGCTGGGCGTCGATCGCGTCGCGCTCGATGTGCTCGTTGAATCGGATGATCGCGGTGTTGAGCAACGAGGAGAAGATCTCCGGATGTGTGGAGACGTACTTGACGTCCGTGTGCCGGGTGACGGCCCAGTAGCCCTCGTCCTGGAAGCCGGCCACGTTGCCCGGCTGGGGTATCCAGCGCACCGGCTCGGCCCGGCGCAGTGCGGCGAACTCCGGGAGAGGCACGCGGTGGTGCAGCACATCGGGGTCGGTGAAGTCGAACCCGTCGGGCAGCGCGGGACAGGGCATGGCGACCCCCAGCATTCTGACGGTCCATCAGGATTTGTCGTGAAGGTAGTAACGGGTTCTACAAGTCGCAAGGGGTGTGGCAAGCACAATTGCGTGCGGGATTCGTGCAGATCACGACTTCGGGGGCTGCAAGACCCTTGCCACTGTGGCCCCGCTGTCAGCAGACTGCAAGCAGAACTAGAACGCGTACTAGTTCTGCGTGGCGGGTGGGCCGGGACGCCCGCGCCGCGCGGGTGACCGAGGAGAGGACGAGCCCCCCATGGCCGCGGAACCCGTGATCGTCGAAGCCGTACGCACCCCCATCGGCAAGCGCGGCGGCGCGCTCGCCAATCTGCACCCCGCCTACCTCCTGGGCGAGACCTACCGTGAACTCCTCGGCCGCACCGGCATCCATGCCGACTGTGTCGAGCAGATCGTCGGCGGCACGGTGACGCATGCCGGCGAGCAGTCGATGAACCCCGCGCGCACGGCTTGGCTGACGATGGGCCTGCCGTACGAGACCGCCGCCACGACCGTGGACTGCCAGTGCGGCTCCTCGCAGCAGGCCTCGCACATGGTGGCCAACATGGTCGCGGCGGGCGTCATCGACGTCGGGATCAGCTGCGGCGTGGAGGCCATGTCGCGGGTGCCGCTCGGCTCCGGCTCCAAGCACGGTCCCGGCAAGCCCTTCCCGGACGAGTGGAACGTGGACCTGCCGAACCAGTTCGAGGCGGCGGAGCGTATCGCCCGGCACCGGGGGCTGACCCGCGAGAACGTCGACGCGCTCGGGCTCATCTCCCAGGAGCGGGCCGCGATCGCCTGGTCGGAGGAGCGGTTCAAGCGCGAGACGTTCGCCGTGCAGGTGCCGACCACCGAGGACGAGCAGCGGGCCGGTCAGGGCATGTGGCGGCTGGTCGACCGGGACGAGGGCCTGCGCGACACCTCGATGGAGGCGCTGGCCGGGCTCAAGTCGATCATGCCGACGGCGGTGCACACGGCCGGCAACTCGTCGCAGATCTCCGACGGCGCGGCGGCGATCATGTGGGTGTCGAAGCGGATGGCGCGGGCCCTGAAGCTGCGGCCGAGGGCACGCATCGTCGCCCAGGCGCTGGTGGGTTCGGACCCGCACTTCCACCTCGACGGCCCGATCGATGCCACGAAGGCCGTGCTGGGAAAGGCCGGGATGTCCCTGAAGGACATCGACCTGGTCGAGATCAACGAGGCGTTCGCGTCGGTGGTGCTGAGCTGGGCGCAGGTCTTCGAGCAGGACCTGGAGAAGGTGAACGTCAACGGCGGGGCGATCGCGCTGGGGCATCCGGTGGGTGCGACGGGCGCGCGGCTGATCACCACGGCGCTGCACGAACTGGAGCGCACCGGCAAGGAGTTCGCGCTCATCACCATGTGCGCGGGTGGCGGGCTGGCCACCGGGACGATCATTCAGCGGTTGTAGACGCCCAGGAGACGAACGCCGCGTAGGCGGCGGGTGCGAGGGTCAGCACCGGTCCGGCGGGGGTCTTGGAGTCGCGTACGGCTACGGTGGCGCCAGGGAGTTCGGCGATCTCGACGCACTCGCCGCCCTGGTCGCCGCTGTGGCTGGACTTACGCCACTGGATCCCCGTCGGCTTCGCGTTGATCTCCATAGCGTTCCTCCATCACGCGCTGGATCAGCTCCGCCGAGTCCCTGAGTGAGAGTGCGGCGGCTTGCAGATGATCGTAACGGAGTGAGCAGTCCTTGACGGTGTCCGGATTCGCGGATGGGTGCCCGCTGCCGTAGCCCTCTGTGTAGACGACGGTCGGATCGCTCACGAAGCGGAAGATACTGAACGAGCCTTGTAGGCCCGCGTGTGCCCCGACTGAGAACGGCAGGATCTGGACATTGATCCGGGGGTTGCCTTCGAAGGACAACAGATGGACCAGTTGTTCGCGCATCGTCGCCGAGCCGCCGACCTCTTGGTGTAATGCGGCCTCACTGAGCACCATCCAAAGGATCGGCGGCTCGGTCTTCTCGAGGATGCGCTGTCGGGCCAGCCGCACTTCGGTGCGATCATCGAGGTCCGTCCGGTCGAGTGCCCCAAGCACCGTGCGCGCATAGGCCTTGGTCTGGAGGAGGCCGTGGATCGTGAACGCCTGGAAGGTGGAGATCTCGACGGCCCGCGCTTCCAACTCCGCCACGTGTTGGAACCACGCCGGAAGCTGACTGCGCATCACCAGCGTGACGAGCCGCGACAGTAGCCCACCGGTGCCCAGCGCCGCGTCCACCCGCTCGCTGAACTCCGGTGTGGGCAGCTTCCGTGCCGTCTCGATCTGCCCGACCAGCGAACCCGTGTAGTTGACGATGTCTCCGAGCTGCTTCTGCGTCAGTCCCGCGGCCTCTCGATGGCGGCGCAGCTCGAACCCGTAGTAGTCGAGTGGTGAGGCGCCCGGGTCGAGGGCGTTGATGTGGGTCATGATCGGCCCCCTCTCGCGCAACCCGGCCCACTGAGGGGCTGGTTGTATCCGATCCATAGCCGAGCGTAGTCGTGCCAGGTGAGCCTTGTACGGTGAACGACTACATTCCCTCGCCCCTCCTGGGTCCCCGCCCGAATCAGTACCGCATGCGTCTCACCGTCGCCGAGCACTCGGCGCGGCACGTCCGCCGCATCGTCCGCTCGTTCCTGCACGAGTGGGAGATGGCGGACCTGGTCGACGTCGTGGAGCTGGCCGTGACCGAGCTGGTCGCCAACGTCGTACGCCACGTCCCGGACCGGCACTGCACGCTGCTGGTCCTGCGGCAGGCCGCGGGGGTCCGGGTGGAGGTGGCCGACGGGTTCTCCCGGCTTCCCCCGATGCCGCAGGCGTGGCCCCCGGATGCGGAAGGTGGACGCGGGTTGCTGCTCCTGGACGCTGTGGTCGACAAGTGGGGTGTGGAGCCCGGACCTTCGGTGGGCAAGACCGTGTGGTTCGAGTGCCTGGTCGCCTGACGCGGAAGACTCCGTGGAGCTGACGGACGGGCGCGGATACGCCGAAGGCGGCGGTCCCGGTCGGGGGACCACCGCCTTCGCAGCAGCGTGAGCTCGGCCGGCTCAGTACCAGTGGTGGGTGGACCAGAAGTTCCACGCGGCGACAGGGCTGCCGTAGCGGGAGTTCATGTAGTCCAGGCCCCACTTGATCTGGGTGGCCGGGTTGGTCTTCCAGTCGGAGCCCGCGGAGGCCATCTTGGAGCCGGGCAGCGCCTGGACCAGGCCGTAGGCGCCGGACGAGGCGTTGGTGGCGTGCATGTTCCAGCCGCTCTCGTGGGTGACGATCTTGTTGAACGCTTCGTACTGCGCGGCGTCAGGAATCATCTGGTGCGCGATCGCCCTGGCGTTGGAGGCCGAGTCGGTGGCCGCGTGAGCGGGCACCGAGGTGAGCAGCATGCCGGACGCGGCGGCGGCGACGGCGGCAGTGGCGAAGGCCTTCTTGGGGGAAGCGACGCGGCGGATGAAAGAGACGGACACAGAGAACCTTTTCGTTCGGGGACAAGGGGTCGCAGGCATGCCGTGACCACGCGGGATGCGGTGGGGGCGTGCATCGGCGCCGCGGCCCGTGTGGGCTCGTCGGCGCCCGGCGACGTCATCCAGAGAAGCAGGCCGGGGGAATGTCCGCAATGACCCTTTTTACTAGTTGTGGTCGCATCCGTTGCCCGCGACCCCTGTGTGACCTGGCTCTCAATCCCCAGGTCAGGGGTTGAATTGCCGCGTACATGCTTATCTGCTCGCCTACGGCCCCGGGTCGTAGGTGACCTCGCTCACGTGGGGCTCGTCACGGTTTGCGTCACCGATGGTCGAGGGAGCGACACGGAGCGAAGGCGAAGGGTGTGACCTGCGCCGCAGGCGGAGGGCGTGCGGTGTGACCCAGGTCGCAGCCCAGGGGCGCGTGAGGTGCCTTTGCACGTCCGTCAATGTGACCGGCGCCGCACGCCGGGGAGTTGGAATGTGCCCGGGGGTCTTGTGTCAGCGCGGCTCGAAGGCGACGGGGCTCTCGAAGGCGGCGCGCCGGGTCCCCCGGCGCAGTGCCCTGAGCACGGCCGGACCGAGGAAGAAGGTCAGGACGACCGTGACGACGGCGCGGCCGAGGTCCCAGCCCAGGGAGGTCGCCACGCAGTAGGCGAGGAAGCGGGTCAGGTTGGCGGCGAGCCCGGCGTGCGGGTCGAAGGCGATGCCGGAGGCGAGTGCGTTCATATAGGGCCAGCCCGCCAGGTTCATCATCGTGCCGTACGCGAACGCGGCCAGGAAGCCGTACCCGGCGAGCATCGTGGCCTCCCCGCGCCCCCGCAGCCGGTCGCCCGGCAGCAGCCCCGCGCCCAGGGTGAACCAGCCCATGGCCAGCATCTGGAACGGCAGCCACGGCCCGACCCCACCCGTCAGCAGGGCGGAGGCGAACATCGTCACGTTCCCCAGGACGAACCCGAAGCCGGGCCCCAGCACCCGACCGCTCAGCACCATCAGGAAGAACATCGGCTCGATGCCCGCGGTCCCCGCGCCGATCGGCCGCAGGGCGGCGCCGGTCGCGGCGAGCACCCCGAGCATGGCCACGGCTTTGGGACCGAGCCCCGACTCGGAGATCGTCGCCGCGACGACGGCGACGAGCAGCACGAGCAGCCCGGTGAAGAGCCAGGGGGCGTCCTGGGCGTGTGCGCCGACCTGCGAGGCGGGGTCGGCGAACAGGGGCCAGGTGAACCCCGCGGCACCGACCGCGCTCACCAGTGTGAGGGCGGCGACGGAACGGGGGCCGAGGCGGACGGGACGGGCCTGGGGGGCGACCGATTCCGGCGTGCGGGGCGTCATGACGACAGTGCCTCCCGGACCTGGGCGACGGTGAGCCACTGCTGCGGGGCGAGGACCTTCGTCACCTGGGGCGCGAACGACGGGGACGCGACGACCACCTCGGCGGCGGGCCCGTCGGCGACGACCTCGCCGTCGGCGAGGATCACGACGCGGTGCGCGAGTTCGGCCGCCAGTTCCACGTCGTGGGTGGCCAGCACGATGGCGTGCCCCTCGGCGGCGAGCCGGCGCAGCACGGCCACCAGACGCGCCTTCGCCGCGTAGTCGAGTCCGCGCGTCGGCTCGTCCAGGAGCAGCAGTCGGGGCCGCGCCGTGAGGACGACGGCGAGTGCGAGCGCCAGCCGCTGCCCCTCCGACAGATCCCTCGGGTGGGTGTCGTCCGCGACGCCCGGCAGCAGTGCGGACACCAGGGCCCGGCAGCTGCCGGGGGAGGCCCCCGCGTCCCGGTCCGCTGCGGCGCACTCGGCGCCCACCGTGTCCGCGTACAACAGGTCCCGCGGCTCCTGCGGCACGAGGCCCACCCGTCGTACCAGGTCGCGCGGGGCGGTGCGATGCGGCACCGCGCCACCGGCCCGTACGGAACCTCGGGACGGCTCGAAGAGCCCGACGAGCGCCGACAGGAGCGTGGACTTCCCCGCCCCGTTGCGTCCCATGAGGGCCACGGTCTCGCCGGCGGTGACGGTCAGGTCGACCCGGTGCAGGGCCTCGACGGCGCCGCGGCGGACGGCGAGGGAGGTGACGACGGCCGCGGGCTGGGGCGGCGCGGCGACCGGGGCGGTGCTTCGGCGCAGGAAGCGGCGTGCGGCGGGCGCCGCGTCGGGGCGGGGGCTCGTCCCCACGTGGGGCAACGGATCCCGGCCCGGTACGGGTGAGGCGCCCGCGAGCCGTTCGCGCAGGGCGTTCGCGCGGCGGCGGGCGTCGCGGACCGTCAGGGGCAGGGGCGACCAGCCCGCCAGCCGGCCCAGGTCCACCACCGGCGGATACACCGGGGAGACCGCCATGATCTCCGCCGGGGTGCCGACGACCGGACGGGCACCGGGGCCGGGGAGCAGGACGACCCGGTCGGCGTAGTGGACGACCCGTTCCAGCCGGTGCTCGGCCAGCAGGACCGTCGTACCGAGGTCGTGGACGAGCCGCTGCAGGACGGCGAGGACCTCCTCGGCCGCCGCCGGGTCCAGAGCGGACGTCGGCTCGTCGAGGACGAGGACCTTCGGATGAGGGGTGAGCACCGAGCCGATCGCGACGCGCTGTTGCTGCCCGCCCGACAGGGTGGCGATCGGCCGGTTCCTCAGGTCGGCCAGGCCCAGCAGGTCCAGGGTCTCCTCGACCCGCCGCCGCATGACGTCCGGGGCGAGCCCCAACGACTCCATTCCGTAGGCGAGTTCGTCCTCCACCGTGTCCGTCACGAAGTGGGACAGCGGATCCTGCCCCACCGTGCCCACCACGTCGGCGAGTTCACGCGGCTTGTGCGTACGGGTGTCACGTCCGGCCACGGTGACCCTGCCGCCCAGGGTGCCGCCCGTGAAATGCGGGACCAGTCCGTTCACCGCGCCCAGCACCGTGGACTTGCCGACCCCGGACGGACCGACCAGCAGCGTCAGTTCGCCTTCCGGGACCTCGAAGCCGACACCCTCGACGGCGGGTACGGCCGTACCGTCGTATCTCACGGAGACATCCTCGAAGCGGATCACGCGGACTCCTCGGGGGCGGGGGTGACGAACGCGGGCAGCAGACCGAGCAGGACGCCCGCGGCGGGGAGCAGGGGCAGCGCCGGAGCGGTCAGGGGCACGACGCCAGGATGCAGGGCGGCGGGATCCAGGGCGGCGGCCACGGCCACCACCGCCGCCGCCAGGATCCCGGAACCGGCGACCAGCCACGCCCGTGCGCCCCATGTGTCCGGGCGGTAGCGGGTGCGCGGCGAGCGCCGGCCGCCGAGCCGGAGCCCGGCGAGGGCGGCGGCGAGGCCCGCGAGCAGGCCCGGCAGACCGTAGACGCCCCCTTCCGCCGTCAGGAGTCCGTACGTTCCCGCGCAGACGCCGAGGAGACCCCCCAGGGTGAGGGCGGCGGTGGTGCGGCGGACGGCGGGCGGGACGTCGGCGGTGCGGCCGAAGCCGCGCGCGTCCATCGCGGCGGCCAGGGCGACCGAGCGCTCCAACGCCCCCTCCAGGACCGGCAGCCCGACCTGGAGCAGCCCGCGCAGACCCCGGTCGGGCCGGCCGCGCAGCCGGCGCGCCGCGCGCAGGCGCCGGACGTCGGCCACGAGGTGCGGGGCGAAGGTGAGCGCGACGACGACCGCCACGCCCGTCTCGTACAGGGCGCCCGGGAGCGCCTTGAGCAGCCGGGCCGGATTCGCCAGCGCGTTCGCGGCACCGACGCAGACGAGCAGCGTGGCCAGTTTCAGGCCGTCGTACAGGGCGAAGACAAGGCCCTCGGCGGTGACCCGGCCGCCGATGCGGATGCCCTGGGCCCAGTGCGGCAGGGGGACTTCGGGCAGGGTCAGGACGGTGTGGGTACCGGGAATGGGCGAGCCGAGGACCACGGCGAAGACCAGACGGATGACGAGGACGGCAAGGGCGAGCCGGGCGAAGGCCGCGTAGGAGCGGGACCAGGGATCCTGCGTGCGGCGGGCCGCGACGACGTACGAGGAGACGGCGACGAGGAGGGCCAGCACGAGGGGGTTGGTGGTGCGGGTGGCCGCGGCGGCGAGCCCCAGTGACCACAGCCACCAGGCGCCCGGGTGGACGGCCGGTCGGCCGCGGCCGGTCGGGGGTGCCATCGTCAGCTCCTGCGGCGGCGCGCCTGCCACAGCGCCGCCGCGCCCAGTACGACCACGGCGGCGGCGCCCGCGAACACGCCCACCGAAGGCCCGTGGTGCGGCTCGCTCTTCGTCTGCGCGGGGCGCTTCTCGGCCGTCACCTGCTCGCCGCACCCCTGCCGCGGATAGCCCGCGATCGCGCACAGCAGGGCGTTCGTGTCGTAGCGGAGGGGCCCCGCGACCGCCGCGAGCGCGTCCGCCGTCGTCGCGTCCCCGGGTATGCGGGCGCAGGCCGTGCGCGCGGTGGGCGGGGTCTCGCCCGGGGGTGCGTCCGACGGCGTACCGAAGTCGATCAACAGCGCCACCCGCTTCTGACCCGCCCGTGCAGGCGTCCCGTCGCAGATGGCGGTGAAGTCCGCGGTGCCGCGTGGTGTGGTGGCGTCCTTGGAGTCCTCGCTGACGGCGAAGCGGAAGCCCTGGACGTCCCCGTCGGCCGGGCGGGCGGTCGAGGGGCCCTGGGTGGCGTAGGTCCAGTGGCCGCCGTCGCGCTCCCAGAAGGACCAGTAGCGGTACCCGACGGCCTGTGCCTGGCCGGCGGCCCCCAGCAGCAGGAGCAGAGGGGCCAGGAGCAGGGCGCAGACACGGCGGCTCACGGCTGACGCCTCCCGCCCCGGGAGGTGTACAGGATGCCACCGGCGGTCAGGGCGAGGAGGCAGGCGCCGACGATCCACGCGACGCGGAGGGGACCTTCGTCCTCGTCGGACTGCGCCGAGTCCTTGGCGGCGTCCGGCTGGGAGCCCTTGGCGTCGGGCACCGCCGCGGGGTCCGGTCCGGTCGCGTCCATGAGCTCGACCAGGTCCTGGCCGCCGAAGTCGCGCGGGTCCGAGCCCGCCGCCTTCGCGGCGAGGATCAGCTGGGCGTACGCGGCCGGTCCGCTCTGCTTCGCCCACTGCTTGTAGTGGGCCTCCAGCCAGCGCAGGGAAGGAGCGGCCTGCTCGCCCTGACCGACGGCGGCGAGCGCGACCACCGCGTCCGCCGTGTTGCCGTAGTCGGGCTGCGGTTTGGCGCCGGGCAGCGCCTGCGTGAGGTGCCTGTCCTTGGCCAGGGCCTTGCGGAGGTATGCGGCGCCGTTGTGTGCGGCCTGCCCAGGACCGGTGGCGTCTTTGCAGGTCAGGGGTGCGCGGTCCGGCTTCGTACCGTCCCCGGCCAGCCCCTTGCCGAGCGCTCCGAGCACGGCTGCCGCCGTCGCGTCCGCATTGGCCGCCAACGCACCCTTCTTGTCCGGCTGGTAGGCGAAGGCACCGGCCCCGTCGCCGTCGCAGGGGAGTGCGAGCTTCAGCAGCGCGTCGTAGGGGGACCTGCCGCCCTTGCGGACGTCCTGCGGCTTCTCGCCCGCGGCGGCGAGGGCACCGACGACCACGGACGTGGAGTTCGCGTCGCTGGCGCCGCCCGGCGCGTAGCCCCAGCCGCCGTCCGCGTTCTGCGCCGACTTCAGCCAGGCGACGGCCTTGCCGGTGGTGGCACCGTGCCCGCCGAGCGCGGCGAGGGCCTGGACGGCGGCGGCGGTGCTGTTGGTGTCGACCATGAGCTGGGCGTCGCAGGGTTTGGCGGTGTCGGCGCGGAAGGCCGCGAACGCCCCGTTCGCGCACTGCTGTCCGGTCAGCCAGTCCACCGCCGCGGTCGCGGGCCTGACACCCACGGTGTCCTGGGCGAGGAGGGTCAGCGACTGGCGCCAGACGCCGTCGTACGTCGGGTCCGTGCGGCCGTACAGTCCGTCGGGTATCACCGGGGACGGCGACGCGGACGGGGACGGTCCGGCGGCGACGGCGGGCGTGGCCGCGCCGATCACGGCGATCGCTGCCAGAGCCGCGGCGCTGCGGCGGAGGTTCATGTGCCACTCCCTGCGGGGAGCCGGGCAGCACGGAACACTCCGGGCGGCTCTGCTCCGTAGACCTCGACGGTGCCGCACACCGGCGGGCCGCCGGTGCGCGTGAGCCGGTCACGAACCGCACGGGGCAATCCGGCTCGCCACGTGTGTGGCTCACGGCTGCGGGTCAGCGCCGGATTTCCACCGGCTTCCCCCCGTACGGGTGCGAGAACGACCCGGCTACTGTACCCGTCGGTAGGAGCGGAGCCGAGGGCCCCCTATGAGCGGTGCGGGCGCCCGGACCGTGCGGGCCGGCTGCGAACAGGGTCTGTTCATGCGGACGGGGAGACCGCTGCCAGGTGCCGTCCTCGGTGAACTGTTCGGCCACGCACGCGGGTTCACCGAGGTCGAGCCGTTGGACGAAGCCGAGGACGAGATGTGCGCAGGCGCGTTCGGCGAGGCGTTGCTCGCATGGGTCCATGGGACTTGGTACCAGAGGTGTGACGCGGGGTGCGAGCGTCACACCGCCACGTACGTCACGGGATCGCTCGCCACCACCGCCTCCGCCCGCCCCAGCTTCACCAGTCGGCGAAGATGCGCCTCGGCCTCCGAGACCGCGATGTGCCGTGAACCGTACGGGATCTCGTCCCAGGGGCGGTTCCACTCCATGCGCTCGGCGAGCTGCCAGGGGGTCAGCGGGGTGCCGAGGAGGGCGAGGAGACCGCTCAGCCGCTCCTCGTGGTGCGTCAGCAACTCCCGGACGCGGGCGGGTGCGTCCGGGAAGGTGTGCTGGTGGGCCGGGAGCACCTCGGCGGGTGCGAGGCGGCCGATGCGTTCCAGGGAGTCGAGGTAGTCGCCAAGGGGGTCCCCCCGGTCGAGCGAGGCCGAGACTGGGAGAGGGTCGGTCACGGTGGCGTCGTCCGGGTCCTCGTACAGGCCGATGTGCGGGGTGATCTCCGGGAGCAGGTGGTCTCCGGAGAAGAGGCGGCCGTGACCGGGGAGCCCGGCGGGATGCTCCTCCTCCAGGTGGAGGCACACATGGCCGGGTGTGTGGCCCGGCGTCCAGATCGCGCGCAGCCGGCGGCCCGGGAGGTCGAGGAGTTCGCCGGGGACGATCTCGCGGTCGGGGAGCGCGGGGGAGAAGCCGGGCAGGCCGCCACGGGAGCGCGCGGCGCGCAGGGGTGCCAGATGCTCCTCGGGGGCGCCGGCCGCTGCAAGCTTGGCCTCCATGTAGGTGAACCAGCGCTCGCGACGGGTCTCGCGGGTCCTGCGGACGATCGCGGTGTCCGCCGCGTGCATCGCGATCCACGCCCCGGACGCCTCACGGACCCGCCCGCACAGGCCGTGGTGGTCGGGGTGGTGATGTGTGACGACCACCCCCGCGATCTCGGTGACCGAGGTGCCGCACGCCGTCAGCCCCTCGGTGAGAGCGTCCCAGGAGTCCGGGTCGTCCCAGCCCGTGTCGACCAGCACCGGACCGCCGTCGGTGTCGACGACGTACACCAGCGTGTGGCCGAGGGGGTTGTCAGGGATCGGGACCCTGATCGACCGTACGCCCCCGCCGTGATCGGCCGTCCGAGCCATGGATTCCCCAATCGCCGCCTTCCTGCCCACTATAACTAGAACATGTTTCGAAGGTAGCCCCGGTCACCTTTCGGGACGCCTGTCCCGTCCGTGGACTCCGTCGACCGGAACTGGTATCAGTTGCGTCACCTGATGGTTCGTCAGAGTATCCCCGGGGAGGCAGTCGGCCATGACCGAGCTCGTGGAACACGGACAGCTGTTCATCGGCGGGGAGTTGACCGACCCCCTGGGCAAGGACGTCATCGAGGTGGTCTCGCCGCACACCGAGGAGGTCATCGGGCGCGTGCCGCACGCCTCCCGGGAGGATGTGGACCGGGCGGTCGCCGTCGCCCGCCGGGCCTTCGACGAGGGGCCCTGGCCGCGGATGACGCTCGGCGAGCGGATCGAGGCCGTGACCAGGATCAAGGACGCGATCGCGGTACGGCACGAGGAGATCGCCCGCGTGATCTCCTCCGAGAACGGCTCCCCGTACTCCTGGAGCGTCCTCGCCCAGGCGCTCGGCGCGATGATGGTGTGGGACGCGGCGATCACGGTCGCACGGGGCTTCACCCACGAAGAGCGGCGCGACGGGGTCCTCGGGAAGATTCTCGTGCGGCGCGAACCGGTCGGGGTCGTGGCGGCCGTCGTGCCGTGGAACGTGCCGCAGTTCGTGGCCGCCGCCAAGCTCGCGCCCGCCCTGCTCGCCGGCTGCACGGTCGTCCTGAAGCCGTCGCCCGAGTCGCCGCTGGACGCGTACATCCTCGGTGGGATCGCGCGCGAGGCGGGGCTTCCGGAGGGGGTGCTGTCGATCCTGCCCGCGGACCGCGAGGTCAGCGAGTACCTCGTCGGTCACCCCGGCGTCGACAAGGCGTCCTTCACCGGGTCGGTCGCGGCCGGCAAGCGGGTGATGGAGGTCGCGTCGCGCCATCTGACCCGTGTGACCCTGGAGCTCGGCGGGAAGTCGGCGGCCGTGGTGCTGCCGGACGCGGACCTCTCCACGACGGTGGCGGGGATCGTCCCGGCCGCCTGGATGAACAACGGGCAGGCCTGTGTGGCCCAGACCCGCATCCTGGTGCCGCGCTCGCGCTACGACGAGTTCGCCGACGCCTTCGCCGCCGCGGCGAGCGCCCTCGTGGTGGGCGACCCGCTGGACCCGGCGACCCAGGTCGGTCCGCTGGTGGCCGCCCGCCAGCGGCAGCGCAACCTCGACTACATCAGGATCGGCCAGGAGGAGGGTGCCAAGGTCCTCACCGGCGGCGGGCGTCCGCCGGGCCTGGATCGCGGCTGGTACGTGGAGCCGACCCTCTTCGGTGACGTCGACAACGCCATGCGGATCGCCCGCGAGGAGATCTTCGGGCCGGTCGTCTGCCTGCTCCCGTACGGCGACGAGGGCGAGGCCGTGAAGATCGCGAACGACTCGGACTACGGCCTGAGCGGCAGCGTGTGGACGGCGGACGTCGAGCGCGGCATCGAGGTCGCCCGGCGGGTGCGTACCGGCACGTACTCGGTGAACACCTTCAGTCTCGACATGCTGGGCCCCTTCGGCGGCTACAAGAACTCGGGCCTCGGGCGGGAGTTCGGGCCCGAAGGGTACGGGGAGTTCCTGGAACACAAGATGATCCATCTGCCGGCCGGCCACGGGGAGGCGTAGCGCATGGGAGACCGCTGGCACATCGAGGTCGACCGCTCGGTCTGCATCGGCTCCGCGCAGTGCGTCCACCGTGCCGCCGAGGCCTTCCGCCTCGACGCGGCCCGGCAGTCCCACCCCGTGGAGCCGGACGCCGACGCGGGTGAGCAGATCCTGGACGCGGCGGAGAACTGCCCGGTGGAGGCGATCGTGATCACACTGGTGGGGAGCGGGGAGCCGGTGTTCCCGCCGGAGGACTAGATCATCGAGGACGAGTGTCCGGATTGCCCAAAAAATATTGATTACGGGGGTTCCATCCGGTGGTGCCGGTGATAATCTGAAAGTCGCCTACGGGGCGAGTGAGGAAACTCGACCGGAAGCTGCCGACTTCGGCGTGAGACTTCGGTTTCCGCTGGGGCCGACATCGGTCGGCCGAGGGGCTGGAAGGTCGAAAGACCGGAAAGTCATCCAAACCCGTCTCGTAGGTCTTTTCGTGCCCGCAGCGCCTGTGCGCGCGGTTTCCCTCCGTGCGTGGACGCGGCTAGAGCCTCTCGCCGGGGCCGGTGAGGTCGATCAGCCGGCACACCGTCTCGATATCGATCTTGACCTGGGCGATGGAGGCACGGCCGGAGAGCCAGGTGATCAGGGCCGAGTGCCAGGTGTGCTCGATCACCCGGACCGCGGAGAGCTGCTCCGGGGTCGGGTCGTCCAGGCCCATGGCGTCCAGGATGATGGCCGTCGTCTGACGGGAGACCTGGTCGACCTCGGGGGAGACGCTGCGGTCCGCGAAGGTCAGTGCGCGCACCATGGCGTCGGCCAGATGCGGCTCGCGCTGGAGCGCGCGGAAGGCGCGCATCAGGGTCTCCGCCACCCGCTCGGCGGCCGTCTCCCCGGTCGGTGGCTTCTTCCGGAGGGTGCCGTGCATGTGCTCCAGCTGGTCCTGCATGGTGGCGACCAGCAGATGCACCTTCGAGGGGAAGTAGCGGTACAGCGTGCCCAGGGCCACCTGCGAGGACTCCGCCACCTCGCGCATCTGCACCGCGTCGAAACCGCCCCGGCTGGCCAGCTGTGCACTCGCGTGCAGGATCCTGCGACGGCGAGCCTCCTGCCGCTCGGTCAGCGGCGGTGAGGCCGGCTGAGCCGCCGGTCGCGCGGTACTGGCTGGCACCTTGGCTTCCGCAGGCATGGATCCCGTTCCGTGACAGTCGGTGAGGGCGGGCGGTCAGACAGCATGGCAGGGTGTCGGTCGTGGCGCGAATCACCTGATCCATCGCTCACAGTGGCGCTACCTGCCGGTAGATTCAGAGCCTCTACGATCAAGTCTGAAACTTGTTCTAGATTACCGTCCCGGCGTAATCTCGCGGGAAAATGGCAGGGAGAAGGGGCCGAGAGTGACCGCTGAGGCCAGGGAGGCGGGTCCCCAGGAGGGCTTGGCCGCGGACGGGGACCGCCCGTTGCGCATCGCGCTCCTCACCTACAAGGGAAACCCGTTCTGCGGCGGTCAGGGTGTGTACGTACGGCACCTCTCGCGCGAACTGGTCCGGCTCGGCCACCGGGTCGAGGTGATCGGCGCACAGCCGTACCCCGTGCTCGACGAGGGCGAGGACCTTCAGGGTCTGTCCCTCACCGAACTGCCCAGCCTCGACCTGTACCGGCAGCCCGACCCCTTCCGCACCCCGAGGCGCGAGGAGTACCGGGACTGGATCGACGCCCTCGAGGTCGCGACCATGTGGACCGGCGGCTTCCCCGAGCCGCTGACCTTCTCCCTGCGTGCCCGCCGGCATCTGCGCGCCCGACGCGGCGACTTCGACGTCGTGCACGACAACCAGACGCTCGGCTACGGCCTGCTGGGCGAGGTGGGCGCGCCGCTGGTGACCACCATCCATCACCCCATCACCGTGGACCGTCAGTTGGAGCTGGACGCGGCCCAGGGCCGGCAGCGGCGGCTCTCCGTACGGCGCTGGTACGCCTTCGCGCGGATGCAGAAGCGCGTGGCGCGCCGGCTGCCCTCGGTGCTCACCGTCTCCGGCACGTCCCGCCAGGAGATCGTCGACCACCTCGGCGTCTCGGGGGACCGTATCCACGTCGTGCACATCGGCGCCGACACCGATCTGTTCTCGCCGGATCCCGCGGTGCCGCAGGTGCCGGGACGGATCGTCACGACGTCCAGCGCCGATGTCCCGCTCAAGGGACTGGTCTTCCTGATCGAGGCGCTCGCGAAGGTGCGGACCGAGCACCCCGAAGCGCATCTGGTGGTGGTCGGCAAGCGGGCGCAGGACGGGCCGGTCGCGCAGGCCATCGAGCGGTACGGCCTCGAAGGCGCCGTCGATTTCGTCAAGGGCATCTCGGACGCGGAACTGGTCGACCTGGTGCGGTCGGCCGAGGTGGCCTGTGTGCCCTCGCTGTACGAGGGGTTCTCGCTGCCGGCCGCCGAGGCGATGGCGACAGGCACGCCGCTGGTGGCCACCACCGGTGGTGCCATACCGGAGGTCGCGGGACCGGACGGCGAGACGTGCCTCGCGGTGCCGCCGGCCGACGCCGGCGCGCTGGCCGCCGGGCTGAGCCGGCTGCTCGGGGACCCGGAGCTGCGGGCACGGCTCGGCGCTGCCGGACGCGAGCGCGTGCTGCGGCGCTTCACCTGGGTGAAGGCCGCCGAGGGCACGGTGGCGCGGTACCGCGAGGCCGTCGCCGCCTCCGCCCGCCCGGATTTCCGCCGCTCCGCGGCCACGGCCTCGGCACATGCCGCACACAGGGCCGAAGAAGTGGCGGCCGAGGAGACGGCCGCCGCCGAAGAAATCGTCGTACCCGATCGCGAAAGCAGGGCCACGTGCTGACCGTCGACTTCTCCCGGTTCCCGCTCGCCCCGGGAGACCGGGTCCTGGACCTCGGCTGCGGTGCCGGACGGCACGCGTTCGAGTGTTATCGGCGTGGAGCCCAGGTCGTGGCCCTCGACCGCAACGGCGAGGAGATCCGCGAGGTCGCCAAGTGGTTCGCGGCGATGAAGGAGGCCGGCGAGGCTCCCGAGGGCGCCACCGCGACCGCCATGGAGGGTGACGCCCTCGCGCTCCCCTTTCCCGACGAGTCCTTCGACGTCGTGATCATCTCCGAGGTCATGGAGCACATCCCCGACGACAAGGGCGTCCTCGCGGAGATGGTCCGGGTGCTCAGGCCGGGCGGACGCATCGCGATCACCGTGCCGCGCCACGGCCCCGAGAAGGTCTGCTGGGCCCTGTCCGACGCCTATCACGAGGTCGAAGGCGGCCACATCCGCATCTACCGGGCGGACGAACTCCTCGCGAAGATCCGGCAGGCCGGACTCAGGCCGTACGGCACGCACCACGCGCACGCGCTGCACTCGCCGTACTGGTGGCTCAAGTGCGCCTTCGGCGTCGACAACGACAAGGCGCTGCCGGTGCGCGCGTACCACAAGCTCCTGGTCTGGGACATCATGAAGAAGCCCCTCGCCACCCGGGTCGCCGAGCAGGCGCTGAACCCGCTGATCGGCAAGAGCTTCGTGGCCTACGCGACGAAGCCGCATCTGCCCCGCCTCTCCGGGGCTTTTGAGGCGGCCGGTCAGTGACGACCCCCCGGACAGAACACCTCGTCCTGCCCGGGGTCCTCACCGCCGAGCAGGCCGCCGCGACCGTTCGCGGGATCCTCGACGTACAGCGGGAGGACGGAGCCATCCCGTGGTTCCGCGGGCACCATCTCGACCCGTGGGACCACGTCGAGGCGGCCATGGCGCTGGACGCGGCCGACGAGCACGCCGCGGCCGAGCGGGCCTACGAGTGGCTGGCCCGGCACCAGAACGAGGACGGGTCCTGGTACGCGGCGTACGCCGACGGGGACCCGCAGGACGTCACCGATCGCGGCCTGGAGACGAACTTCGTCGCCTACGTGGCCGTGGGGGTGTGGCACCACTACCTCGCGACCGGCGACGACACGTTCCTGGACCGGATGTGGCCGACGGTGTACGCGGCCGTGGAGTTCGTGCTGCGGCTCCAGTTGCCCGGTGGGCAGATCGGCTGGAAAGGCGAGGACGACGGCACGGCCGTCACGGACGCGCTGCTGACCGGCTGCTCCTCGATCCACCACGCGCTGCGCTGCGCGCTCGCGATCGCCGAGCAGCGCGAAGAGGCCCAGCCGGACTGGGAGTTGGCGGTGGGTGCGCTGCGGCACGCGATACGCCGGCACCCGGAGCGATTCCTGGACAAGGACCGTTACTCGATGGACTGGTACTACCCGGTCCTGGGGGGTGCCCTTGTGGGCACGGAGGCGAAGGAGCGCATCGAGGCGGACTGGCACCGCTTCGTCGTGCCCGGTCTCGGAGTGCGTTGCGTCGTCCCCAACCCGTGGGTGACCGGCGGCGAGTCGGCCGAACTCGCCCTGGCCCTGTGGGCCGTGGGCGAGTCCGACCGCGCGCTGGAGATCCTCCAGTCGATCCAGCACCTGCGTGATTCGGAGACGGGCCTGTACTGGACGGGTTACGTCTTCGAGGACCGGACGATCTGGCCGAAGGAGCTCACCACCTGGACGGCCGGCTCACTGCTGCTGGCCGTGGCCGCGCTCGGCGGCGACGAGCCGACGTGTGCGGTCTTCGGAGGCGAACGCCTGCCGTGGGGCCTGGAGGCCGACTGCTGTGCCTAGTGCTGTGGCTGAAAGGGTTTGCCGGTGAGCCTTTCCGGTCGCGGCACTGGAAGCGGCTCAATGCCGGTGGATCCGGTGGGCGATGGCGTGGCCCACGAAGAGGTAGACCACGGCGGCCAGCCCGTAACCGGCGACCACGCGCGCCCAGGCCTCGTCGAAGGTGAACAGGTCGTGCGACCAGCCCGCGAGCCAGTTCGCCGCGTCGTGGACGAACTGCACCAGGTCGTTGGCGCGGTTGGCGTCCAGCAGGTACATCAGGATCCACAGGCCCAGGATGAGGGCCATGACGTCGGCGACGATCGCGATGACCGTGCCGGCCCGGTCCGCACCGTTGCGATATCGGGGAGACATGTTCTTCGGGTTGCCCGTCGACGTCGTTCGAAACATGTGCGACCGCGGCACATCCCTTGTGGGACAAGGGAATCACCCGAACGGCCCGGCCCGATCGGCGTCCCGGGAGGGGATGTGTGACGCTGCCGTGAGAGCCGTGGTCTCCCGGCCCTGGAGACGTACCGTTCCTCACAGGCCGGAGGATCCCGTGTCCCGACCGATACGCGCCCTCGCCGTGACGCTCGCGATGTGCTCCACCCTGTTCGCCGGAGCCGCCTGCGGTGGTCGCAGTGCCGTGCAGGAGGCCGCCGGCGCCTACATCGTGGTCGCCACGCCCTCCCCGAGCACCCCTGCGGAGCAGCAGAAGTTCGCCAGGAGCCGCTTCGTGGCGAACGCGGGGCTCGCGGCCGGGGCGACGTACCAGTGGATCGTGAAGCCGTGGAAGGCCGGCACGTTCAAGAAGGGCGCGAAGGGGCGGAAGGCCGCCCTGGCGAAGGCGGGCCTGGCGGGTACGTTCGCGTACAACCGGCTCAAGGCCGCCCGGCACAACGCCCAGGGCGACCCCGCGCTCGCCAAGGCCCTCGCCCCGCTCGCCGCGGGCATCGACGGGCTGGGGAACCTGCCGTCGCGGCTGCGCAACGGCGACGAAGCGGCGGCGAGTTCCTTCGCCGACGTGGTCGGCAGGACGAAGAGCGTGAGCAAGGGCATGGGCACCCCGGTCAGGAACCAGTACCCGACGGCCAGACAGCTCGCGGCGGGCTGAGACGGACCACCGCGGGAGCCGGGGCACCGCCGCGCAGCGTCGCGGGGCGGTGCCCCTACGCGTTCAGTTCGGCCAGCACCCGGAGCGTGTGCGGGTCCGGAGCCAGGGCCAGCAGGTCGGTCACCGGGCCCTTGCGCCACAACTCCAGCCGCTCCGCGATCCGTTCACGCGGACCGACGAGCGAGATCTCGTCGGCGAAGGCGTCGGGCACGGCCTGCACCGCCTCCTGCCGTCGGCCCTGAAGGAACAGCCGCTGGATGCGCCGCGCCTCCTCCTCGTACCCCATGCGTGCCATGAGGTCGGCGTGGAAGTTCCGTGCCGCCTGCCCCATGCCGCCGATGTAGAAGCCGAGCATGGCCTTGACCGGTAGCAGTCCCTGCGGGACGTCGTCGCAGACGCGCACCTGTGCCATGGGGGCGACGAGGAAACTCTCGGGCGCCTCGGCCAGGGCGGGTCCGTAGATCCCGGACCGGGTCGGCGACCAGTACAGCGGCAGCCAGCCGTCGGCGATCCGGGTCGTCTGCGCCACGTTCTTCGGCCCTTCGGCGCCGAGCAGGATCGGCAGGTCGGCGCGGAGGGGGTGGGTGATCGGTTTCAGCGCCTTGCCGAGCCCGGTGCCGTCCGGTCCGGAGTAGGGCAGGCGGTGGAAGCGGCCGTCGAGCGCGACCGGGGCCTCGCGCCGCAGGACCTGGCGTACGAGGCCGACGTACTCCCGGGTGGCGGTCAGCGGCGAGGCGGGGAACGGCCGTCCGTACCAGCCCTCGACGACCTGCGGTCCCGACAGCCCGAGGCCGAGCATCATACGTCCGCCGGAGAGGTGGTCGAGGGTGAGCGCGTGCATCGCGGTCGTGGTCGGGGAACGGGCCGCCATCTGGGCGACGGCCGTGCCCAGCTCGATCCTCGACGTCTGCGCGGCGATCCAGGTCAGCGGGGTGAAGGCGTCCGAGCCCCAGGACTCGGCGGTCCACACCGAGTGGTAACCGAGCCGCTCGGCCTCCCGCGCCAGCGTGACATGGTCCGCCGCGGGGCCACGGCCCCAGTAGCCGAGTGCGAGTCCGAGCCGCATGTCGCCTCCAGCTGTGCCCTTCTGACGGTCCGTCAGTCAACGAGCGCCGGGCTGCGACTGTACGGCAACGGCCCCCCGCCCGGAAGGGCGAGGGGCCGTAGGCGAAGTGGGTCAGCCGCGCTGGATGCCGCTCGTGTCCTGTAGCACACCGCGGCGGCCGTCCTGCGTCTGGGCCACCAGAGCGGGGCCACGCTGCTCGACGGCCAAGTACCAGGTGCCGGGCGCGAGTTCGGCGATCGGCGTGGGAGAGCCGTCCTCCGCGTAGAGGGGACGCGGCACCGGCACGGCGAACCAGAACGGCGAGAAGTCCCCGCCCGGAGCCTGCTGCGGCTGCCCGCCGAACGGCTGCCCCTGCTGCGGCTGGCCGCCGAACGGCGGCTGCTGGGCGCCCGGGTAGCCGTAAGCGCCCTGCGGCTGCCCGCCGTAGGGCTGGGGCGCGGCCGGCCTGGGGGCGGGGACGAGGGCGGCCTGCAGCGCCGGGACCAGGGGAGTGGCGACGGCGGCGGCCGCAAGCAGAAGGGCGGCGATGAAGCCGAGGATGAGGCCGGTGCCGGCGTTGTCGGCGTCGATGAGCGTCCACAGCAGCACCCAGGTCGCCGAGATGGTCAGCGTGGTGCCGGCCACTCCCAGGTCCAGACCCGCGACCTTGCGAGGCGCCGGGAGCAGACGGGAGACCACGACCAGCGCACCGCCGACCACACCCGCCACGTAGGTGCCGAGCCCGAGTCCGAGGCTGTCCCAGGCGTTGGGCAGGTCGATGGTGCCGCAGATCGCACCGCTGCAGCCGGTGAGGTCGAGGAACGACGTGATGAACAGCAATACCGCTGCTCCGATCACCACGCCGTCGCCTCTAGTGAGGGAGCGGATATTCACTTCGGGTCCTTCGTCTGTCGTCTCGTCGTCGGTGGAGGCGTCGCTGTCACCATGTCGCCCTCGGGCCGGGGTGGGAAGCGCAGGGGTGGCCCCTCATCGTAGGGATGACACTATCGTTCGCCCGATCTGCATGTCCGCCGGGTTCGGACCGGTGATCACTACCCGCGCAGGAAACTCACGATTCCCTCAGAGATCCCCTGCGCCGCCTTCTGCCGCCACGCGCCGCTGGTCAAGGACGCCGCGTCCTTGCTGTCGCGCATGTTGCCGCACTCGATGAACACTTTGGGAACCGTTGACAGATTGAGACCGCCGAGATCGCTCCGCACGACGAGACCCGTACCGTTGCCCACATAGTTGGACGGAGCGCTTCCGGTGACGCGGACGAAACTGCCCGCGACGCGCTCGCCGAGGTTCCGCGAGGGGGCGGCGATCCGACGGGTGTCGGCCGAGCCCGCGTGCACCGATGCCGGGGCGATGACGTGGAAGCCCCGGTCGCCGGTCGGCGCACCGTCCGCGTGGATGGAGATCGCCGCGTCCGCGTGTGCCTCGTTGCCGATGCGCGCCCGCTCGTCCACGCACGGGCCCCACGGACGGTCGCCGTCCTGGGTGAACTTCACCGTGGCGCCCTGCTTCTCGAGGAGCGTACGCAGCCGCCGGGCCACGTCCAGCGTGAACCGGGCCTCCGCGTAACCGGAATTGGTGGATGTGCCTGTGGTGTCGCACTCCTTGCGGTTCGTCCCGATATTCACTTTGCGGTCGATCTCGGAGGAGTGCTGGAAGTTGCCGGGGTTGTGTCCCGGGTCGATGACGACGACCTTGCCTGCGAGAGGACCGGCGCCTGCCCGTGTGGTGGCCGGCGTCCGATCGGGTGGTGTGGCGCTCCGTCTGCCGTCCTGCGGTGTGGACGCCGTGGCGGAGCCGGTGGCCGAGGAGCTCGTCACGGGCGCCGCACCGGACCTGCCGCCGCCGGTGTCGGCGACCGCCTCGTAGACCAGCCACCCCACGAGCGCGGCCGGCACCAGCGCGGCGACCGCCACCGTCATCGGACCGCGCCGGGAGCGACGCGGCTGGGGAGGTTCGAAGCCGGGACCCACGTACGACATGCCTGCGACCCTAACGGCTGCGACATACGCGCCGCTCTAAGGGCGCGATTCGCTTGCCGCCTGCGTTCGCTTCAGGACGCGCAGCGAGTCGGTCGCCGAGACCTCCGTGAAGGCGCCGGACTCCAGCGCCCTGAGGTAGACACGGTAGGGCGCCTGGCCGGTGAACTCGTCCTCCGGCTCGGGGAAGACGTCGTGGATGACGAGCAGCCCCCCCGGTGCCACATGGGGGGCCCAGCCGTCGTAGTCGGCGTTCGCGTGCTCGTCGGTGTGGCCGCCGTCGATGAAGACGAGGCCGAGGGGGGAGTTCCAGAAGGCGGCGATCTGCGGGGAGCGGCCGACGACGGCGACGACGTGCTCCTCCAGGCCCGCCCGGTGCAGGGTCCTGCGGAACGTGGGCAGCGTGTCCATCAGGCCGGTCTCGGGGTCGACCGTCTCCGGGTCGTGGTACTCCCAGCCCGGCTGCTGCTCCTCGCTGCCGCGGTGGTGGTCGACGGTGAGCGCGGTGATGCCGGCCGCGCGGGCCGCGGCGGCGAGCAGGATCGTGGAGCGCCCGCAGTACGTGCCGACTTCCAGCAGCGGCAGCCCGAGCCGTCCGGCCGTGACGGCGGCCTCGTGCAGCGCGAGCCCCTCGTGGAGCGGCATGAACCCCTTGGCGGCCTCGAACGCGGCCACGATCTCGGACGGGGGAGGAGCCGGTCGCTCGAGGGAGGGTGCCGACGACATGGGGGTCCTTTCGGGAGTATGTGCGCGCAGGCGCCGTACGGACGGGACGGGCGTCGATGCGGACCTGTAGTCGCCCCATGCTGCCGCACCCACCGTCGCGCGGGCGACGGTGGGTGCAGGTGGTGCGGGGCGGTCAGGCGGAGACCGTCTCGCCCGGCAGGGAGAGGTCCAGGTCGACCGGGTGGTCGTCGCCGTGGTGGGTCGCCGAGGAGGCGAGCGGGGCGTGGCCCGCGGCCCTGGCGGCGAGGACGTACGGGCCCTCGGCCGGTACGGCCAGCACGTAGCTGCCGTCCTCCGCGGAGAGCGTGGCGCCCGCCTGGCGGCCCCTGCGGTCGATCAGCGTCACCTTGGCGCGGGCGACCGGGGCGCCGCCGGCGTCGAGGACGCGGCCGCGGAAGCCGCGCAGTGCCTCTTCGGCGCGCTTCAGGTTGGCCTCCTCCTCGCTGCTCGCGCGCAGCTGCGGGGCGCGGTCGGGCTTGGGCAGGAAGAGGGCCAGGGCCAGGCCGACGGCGACCGCGCAGGTCGCGATCAGGAACGAGACCTGGAAGCCGTGCAGCGTGGGGATCGCCAGACCGTCGACGTGGTTCGCGGTGTTGGCGAGCACCATGCCGATGACGGCACTGGAGACGGACGTACCGATCGAACGCATCAGGGTGTTGAGGCCGTTGGCGGCGCCCGTCTCCGAGGCCGGGACCGCTCCGACGATCAGGGCGGGCAGCGAGGAGTAGGCGAGGCCGATGCCCGCGCCCAGGACCACCGAGGTGATCACGGTCTGCCAGGCGGTGTCCATCAGGCCGAGTCCGCCGCCGTAGCCGAGGCCGATGATCAGCAGGCCGAGGATGAGGGTGACCTTGGGGCCGTACTTGGCGGACAGCCGCGCGTAGACCGGGGCGGTGAACATCATGGTCAGACCGAGCGGCGCCACGCACAGGCCGGCGACCACCATCGACTGGCCCAGGCCGTAGCCCGTGGCGGCGGGCAGCTGGAGCAGCTGCGGCAGGACGAGCGTGACGACGTAGAACGAGACGCCGACCATGATCGAGGCGAGATTGGTGAGCAGCACCTCGCGGCGGGCCGTGGTGCGCAGGTCCACCAGCGGCGCGCTCAGCCGCAGCTCCAGCAGGCCCCACAGGAGCAGGACCACGACCGCGGCCGCGAACAGGCCGAGCGTGGTGGCGGACGCCCAGCCCCAGTCGCTGCCCTTGGTGATCGGAAGCAGGAGCAGGACCAGGCCCGCGGACAGTCCGAGGGCGCCGAGCAGGTCGAAGGAGCCCTTGGCGCGGGCCTCGGACTCCGGCACCACGAGGAGGGTGAGGACGATCGAGAGGGCGCCGAGTCCGGCGGCGCCGAAGAACAGAACGTGCCAGTCGGCGTGCTGGGCCACCAGGGCGGCGGCGGGCAGGGCGAGTCCGCCGCCGACGCCGATCGAGGAGCTCATCAGGGCCATCGCCGAGCCGAGCCGCTCACGGGGGAGCATGTCGCGCATCAGGCCGATTCCGAGGGGGATCGCGCCCATCGCGAAGCCCTGGAGCGCGCGTCCGACGATCACCGGCAGAACGGTGCTGGTGAAACCGCTGATCAGTGCGCCGACCACCATCACGGCCAGGCTCGCGAGCAGCATCCGCCGCTTGCCGTAGAGGTCGCCGAGGCGGCCCATGATCGGTGTGGCCACGGCGCCCGAGAGCAGGGTGGAGGTCAGGACCCAGGTGGCGTTGCTGGGCGAGGTGCTCAGCAACTGCGGCAGATCCTTGATGACAGGGACGAGCAGGGTCTGCATCACCGCGACAACGATTCCCGCGAAGGCGAGTACCGGCACGATCGCGCCGGACGGCCTCCGAGCAGGCTGGTCGGTCGTCGTGTGCGTCATTGCGAGGGGCCTCCAGGCCGAAAGTGAAGAGGCGCGGAGGAGTCGTTCGCGAGATCCGCGCAGGATAAGTGCCCGGTAAACCTCGTATGCACGGGCAACTATTCCGATGCTTTGGCATACTAACGAATCCTTGACCATTTCATGAAGAACTGATCTTTCGTCAGGGGCGCGGCCGGCCCAGGTCGTACGACCGAGCCGCCGATGGGACGAAATCCCGATGCCACGCACGCACGGAGGTCGGCAGTATGGCGTCCATGCTCCGAGCCGTCGAAGACTCCTCCGCGACCCGTCGTTCCACGCCGCCCACCTGGGTGGTGATCGCGCTCGCGTGCGCCGGACAGTTCCTCGTCGTGCTGGACGTGTCCGTCGTCAATGTGGCGCTGCCCTCGATGCGCGCCGACCTCGGGCTGAGTGCCCCGGGGCTCCAGTGGGTGGTGAACGCCTATGCGATCGCCTTCGCCGGGTTCATGCTGCTCGGCGGGCGGGCCGGGGACCTGTACGGGCGCAAGCGGATGTTTCTCGTCGGGCTCGCCCTGTTCACCGTGGCCTCCCTCGGCGGCGGACTGGCCCGGGAGGGCTGGGAGTTGCTGCTGGCACGGGCCGCGCAGGGACTGGGGGCGGCCGTGCTGGCGCCCTCGACGCTGACCCTGCTCACCGCGGCCGTACCGGAAGGGGCGGCACGTGCGCGGGCGATAGCGACCTGGACGGCCGTGGGCGCCGGCGGCGGTGCGGCGGGCGGGCTCGTCGGCGGGCTGCTGGTGGACGGCCTGTCGTGGCGGTGGGTGCTGCTGATCAACGTGCCGGTGGGAGCGGTCGTCCTGGCCGGCTCTGCCCTGGGGATCCCGCCCGCTCGAGCGGAGTCGAGGGCTGGGGGAAAGCTCCTCGAGAGCGGTACCGGGGACGGACGGCGCCTGGATCTGCCGGGCGCGCTGCTGGTGACCTCGGGGCTCGCCGCGCTCGCGTACGGGATCGTGCAGACGGAGGCGGAGGGCTGGGCGGCGGCCGCGACCCTGGTGCCGCTGTGTGCGGGGCTCGTCCTGATCGGGCTGTTCCTGGCCGTCGAGGCGCGGGCGAAGGCTCCGCTGATGCCGTTGGGCCTGCTGCGGCTGCGGTCGGTCTCCTCGGCGAACGCGGCCATGTTCGTCTCCGGTTCCGCGATGTTCTGCATGTGGTTCTTCATGACGCTGTACCTGCAGAACGTCCTCGGCTACTCGCCGCTGGACGCCGGTCTTGCGCTGGTACCCAGTTCCCTCGCGGTGGTGCTCGGCTCGAAGCTCGCGCCGCTGGTCATGCCGGCCGCCGGGGCGCGGAACGTGGCGGTGCTCGGAACGCTGGTCGCGGCGGCCGGGTTCGGCTGGCAGTCGACGATGACCGTGCACGGGTCGTATCCGACGACGATCATGCTCCCGGGGATCCTGATGATGCTGGGCGCGGGACTGGCGGCCACTCCGCTGGCAGCGCTGGCGACCTCCGAAGCGGCGCCGGGGGACGCCGGACTGGCGTCGGGGCTGATCAACACCTCGCGTACGATGGGCGGTTCGCTCGGCCTCGCGGTCATGTCGACGGTCGCGGCGACACGCACGGGAGGACGCGGGTCGGCGCAGGCCCTGACGGAGGGCTATGCGCAGGCGTTCCGCATGAGCGGTTGCCTGCTGCTGGCCGGGGCCCTGCTGATGCTGGCGTGGCTGCCGCGGAAGGTCGCCGCGCACTGAGCCGACGCACCGGCCCGCCGCACGGCGCTTCCGCGCAGACCCCGCGCTACAGCCATCCCTGCCGCCGGGCCTCGCGCATCGCCTCCATGCGGTTGCGGGTGCCCGTCTTGCCGATGGCCGAGGAGAGGTAGTTGCGCACCGTGGACTCGGAGAGGTGGAGCTTCGCGGCGATGTCGGAGACCGTCGCCCCGTCCACGGAAGCCTTCAGGACGTCGCACTCGCGCGCGGTCAGCGGGTTGGGGCCGGCGCTCAGGGCCGCCGCGGCCAGTGCCGGATCGACGACCGTCTCGCCGGTGAGCACCCGCCGGATCGCCGTGGCCAGGTCCTCCACCGGGCCGTCCTTGACCAGGAAGCCCGCGGCGCCCGCTTCCATGGCGCGGCGCAGATAGCCGGGCCGGCCGAACGTGGTCAGGATCAGCACCCGGCAGTCCGGGGTCTGCGAGTGCAGCTCGGCCGCCGCGTCCAGACCGCTCATGCCCGGGAGTTCGATGTCCAGCAGGGCCACGTCCGGGCGGTGGGCCAGCGCCGCGTCCACGATCGCGTCGCCCGCGGAGACCTGCGCGACGACATCGATGTCCTCCTCCATGCCGAGCAGCAGGGCGAGCGCGCCGCGCATCATGCCCTGGTCCTCGGCGAGCAGGACCCTGATGCATTTCGTCGGCCGGTGACTTCTGGGCATCTCGTCCACGGCCCAAGCGTACGGTGCGGGCATGTCCGCGGTGCGCGCCTCGGCGGCAGCGACACCACATGGCCCGCCGGCCCGACGACCGCCAGGACCACGATGTTCCCGTCGCGGTGCCGGCGGCTCGAACGCCCAGGAAGTGCCACGAGTCCTGGACGGACGATGTGAGCCGGGCGGTCAGTCGCCCCTGGGCGCCGTGGCCGCGGGCGAGAGCGGTGCGCCGGACGGCTCCACGGGGCGTTCGGTGTCCACGGGGAGTCCGGAGTCCGTGGGCGGTTCGGTATCGACGGGGAGTTCCGCCGTGACCGTGAATCCGCCGCGCGGCGACGGGCCGGCGCGCAGGGAGCCGCCCGCCGGATCTGACATGTCGTCAGCCGTCTTCACAACTCCTGGGAGCTGGGCTATACAGGGGAGCGCTGTACTGGAACGCGTTCTAGAACGGGCGGGTTCCGCGGTCCCGTGACGACCCCGGTGCGGCCGACGGTGCGGACGGTCGCACCGGGGTCTTTCCCGCCAGTGTCAGGAGCCCCATGCCCATCGACCCAGTCAAGGCCCTCGCCGCCGAGCCCCGGACCCGCGAGATCACCTGGGACCACAAGGACGTCCAGCTCTACCACCTCGGCATCGGCGCGGGCGCGAACCCCGACAAGCACAGTCCGGCGACCGACGCCGACGAGCTGCGCTACACCCTGGAGTCCCGGCTGCACGTCCTGCCGAGCTTCGCCACCGTCGCGGGCGCCGGTGCGCCGGGCGTGATCAGCGGCCTGTCCATGCCCGGCGTCGAGGTCGAGCTCGCCCGCGTCCTGCACGGCGGCCAGACACTCGTGGTCCACCGGCCGGTCCCGGTTGAGGGCAGGGCGACGGCCACCTCCCGGATCGCCGCCGTGTACGACAAGGGCAAGGCCGCCATCCTCGTCCTGCGCACCGAGGTCAGCGACGCCCATGGCCCGCTGTGGACCAACGACGCGCAGATCTTCGTACGCGGGGAGGGCGGCTTCGGCGGAGATCGCGGCCCCGCCGCCGCCACCGACCGGCCCACCGGCGAGCCCGACAAGGTGATCGAGCGGCCGACCCGCGAGGACCAGGCGCTGCTCTACCGCCTCTCCGGCGACTGGAACCCGCTGCACGCCGACCCCGAGTTCGCCAAGCTGGCCGGGTTCGAACGGCCCATCCTGCACGGACTGTGCACCTATGGGATCACGCTCAAGGCGGTCGTCGACACGCTGCTCGACGGGGACGTGGCCCGGGTGCGCGCCTACTCCACGCGATTCGCCGGAATCGTCTTGCCGGGCGAGACCCTGCGCATCCGCGTATGGCGGCGGGAGGGCTCCCTGCGGGTGACGGTCGGCGCGGTCGAGCGGGACGACGCGCCGGTCCTCGCCGACACCATCGTCGAACACTCCTGAGCCACCCAGCCTTCGAGGGGAGCCGCACCATGCGCGCAGCCGTACTGCACGAGATCGGCCAGGACAAGCTGGAGGTCCTCGACGACGTCGAGGCGACGGGCTTCGGCCCCGGCAAGGTCAGGATCCGGGTGCGCGCCACCGGGCTGTGCCATTCGGACCTGTCCGCGATGAACGGGGTGCTGCCGCAGCCCGCCCCGTTCGTGCCCGGCCATGAAGGCGCGGGCGAGATCCTCGAAGTGGGCGAGGGCGTGCGCACGTTGCGGCCCGGTGACCGGGTGGTCGTGTGCTGGCTGCCGGCCTGCGGCGCCTGTCCCGCGTGCAAGCGCGGCCAGACCGAACTGTGCCTGTCCGGGTTCATGAACGCGGGCACCCCCAACTTCAAGCGCCCCGGCGGCGACGTCTTCGGCTTCGCAGGCACCGGCACCTTCACCGAGGAGGTCGTTGTGGACGCCGGCTGCGCGGTGCCCATCCCGGACGACGTGCCGTTCGACATCGCCGCCCTCATCGGCTGCGGGGTGACCACCGGCCTCGGCGCGGCCCTCAACACCGCGGACGTGGAGGCGGGCTCGTCCGTCGCCGTCATAGGCTGCGGGGGCGTCGGCATCTCCGCGGTCCAGGGCGCCCGGCTCAGGGGTGCCGCCGAGATCATGGCCGTCGACCCGGTCGCCTCCCGCCGGGAGTCCGCGCTGAAGTTCGGTGCCACGAGGGCGGTGTCGCCGGACGAGCTGGCGGACGCCAAGCAAGAGGTCACCGCCGGGGAGGGGTTCGACTACGTCTTCGAGGTCGTCGGAAAGTCGGCCACCGCCCGCACGGCCTACGAGACCACCCGGCGCGGCGGCACCCTCGTCGTGGTCGGAGCGGGCGCCATGGACGACTTCCTCCAGCTCAACATGTTCGAGCTGTTCTTCGACGAGAAGCGGATCCTGCCGTCGATGTACGGCGGTGGGGACGTTCTGCGCTCCTACGAGCGGACCATCGCGCTGTGGCGCGCCGGGCGCATCGACCTGGCGGGCCTGATCACGCACCGGGTGCCCCTCGCCGAGATCAACGAGGCGCTGGACCAGATGCGGACGGGCACGGCACTGCGCACATGCATCGAGATCTGAGGTCCCGTACGCCTGTCGAGAGGACCTTGATGTCGCTGCCACTGGAAGGGCTGTCCGCCGTCGTCACCGGGGCGGGCCGGGGCCTGGGCCGGGCCGAGGCGCTGGAACTCGCCCGGCTCGGAGCGGCCGTCGTCGTCAACGACTACGGGCAGCCGGGCCGGGACGGCTCGGGCGAGGCGTCCGCCGCTCCCGCCGAGGAGGTCGCCGCCGAGATCCGCGCGGCGGGCGGCCGGGCCGTCGCCCACACCGGGGACGTCGCCGACTTCGCGCAGGCGCACGGTCTCATCGAGCTGGCGATCGCCGAGTTCGGAAAGCTCGACGTCCTGGTCAACAACGCGGGCATCCTGCGCGACCGCATGATCTTCTCGATGTCCGAGAACGAATGGGACGCGGTGATCCGGGTTCACCTCAAAGGCCACTTCAACACGACCCGCTTCGCCGCCGCGCACTGGCGGGCGCGCTCCAAGGCGGCGGACGGCCCGGTGTACGGGCGGATCGTGAACACGTCGTCGGAGGCGTTCGTGGCGGGGTCGGCCGGGCAGCCCAACTATGCGGCGGCGAAGGGCGGCATCGTGGGCCTCACCACCTCCACCGCCCTCGCCCTGGCCAGGTACGGGGTCACGGCGAACGCCATCTGCCCGCGCGCTCGAACCCGTATGACCGAGGACGTGTTCGCCGGCTTCGAACGGCCGGAGCAGGGACTCGACCCGCTCGCCCCCGAGCATGTGGCCCCGCTCGTCGGCTATCTGGTCTCACCCGCCGCCGCACCGGTCAACGGGCAGCTCCTGGTAGTGCACGGCGGCATGGTCGCGATCGTCGAGCGGCCCCGAGTGCACGCCAGGTTCGACACGAAGCAGGACGCATTCACCTACGACGAACTCGACGCCCTTCTCACCCCGTACTACGCACAGCGGCCGACGGGCGAGACGTTCGCGGCCGTGGAGCTGCTCGGGCTGAAGCACGCGTGAACGGGGTCCGGTCCGCCGGGACCGCGGCCGCCTCCCCGGCGCGATCGCGGTCCCGCCCCCCTCGCGCCCCCGACCGGCCGTAGCCCGCCGCGTGCCACCGCAACCCGGGCGCCGCTCCATGGCACCGTCGGACCATGACCACGTCGCAGGCGGAGAGAGCCGCTCCTCAAGTCCGGGCACCGTGGAGTGCGCTCGCCGCGCTCATGGTCGGCTTCTTCCTGCTCATGCTCGACACCACCGTCGTGGTCGTGGCGATGCCGCGGCTTTCCACCGATCTCCACACGGACATCAGTACGACGGTCTGGGTGACCAGTTCCTATCTGCTGGCGTACTCCGTGCCGCTCCTGCTCGCGGGCCGCCTCGGAGACCGGTTCGGCGCGAAGCGGATCTACCTGATCGGCATGGCGGTGTTCACCGGAGCCTCGCTCCTGTGCGGGCTCGCCACCGGCATCGGGCAGCTGATCGCCTTCCGGGGCCTTCAGGGCCTGGGCGCCGCCGGCATGTCCCCCCAGTCCATGGCGATCATCAGCAAGACCTTCCCCAAGGAGGTCCGCGGGCGCGCCATGTCCTACTGGGGCCTGGTCTCCGGCGGCGCCGTTCTCGTCGGGCCGGTCTGCGGCGGTCTGCTCATCGACTCGCTGGGCTGGCGGTCGATCTTCTTGATCAACGTGCCGATCGGGATCGTCGGGCTCGTGGTGGCGCAGCGTTTCGTGCCGGCCCTGTCCGGCAACCCGCAGCGGTTCGACGTGGTCGGCGTGCTGATCAGCGGTCTGTCCCTGTTCTGCCTCGTCTACGGCTTGGAGAACGGCAGCGGCTACGACTGGTCGGAGATCACCGACGACCTCGTCCTCCTCGGGTACCACACCGGGATCGCCGTCCACGTCCCGGAGGTCCTCGCCCTCGGAGTCGTGTTCGCGGTCGTCTTCGTCGCCTGGGAACGCGTGAACAGGAGCGAGCCGCTGGTTCCCCTGGGCATCTTCCGGGTGAGGACCTTCACGGCCGCCAATCTGGCGATCGTGGCCGCGGGCTTCGCCACCGTCGCCGCGAGTTTCCCCGGCACTCTCTACTTCCAGGCCGGCCGCGGCATGACGCCGGCCCAGGCGGCGCTGATGATGCTGCCTTCGGCGCTGGTCTCGGTGCCGCTCGCACCCTGGATCGGAAGGCTCGTCGACAAGGTCGGCCCCAAGTGGCCGGCGTTCACCGGACTCGCCCTGTTCAGCTCCGCGCTCTTCGTCCGGCACTTCCTGATGACGCCCGACATGTCCCTGGTCGTACTGCTCGTGCACGCCGCCTGGATGGGCGCGTCGAGCTCGCTGATGATGAGCCCGCTCGCCGTCGCCGCGATGCAGGGGCTGCCGCACACCTACGTCGGCGCCGGGTCGGGAGTGTTCAACGCGTCGCGGCAGATCGGGGCCACGCTCGGCGCCGCGGTCATCGCGACCGTCATGACGGCCCAGTTCAAGACCCAGATCGCGGCGCACGCGGCGGGCCTCACCGCCAGTCGGCGGGAGGCCTTCAAGAACACAGACTTCCAGCGGCTGGAGTCGGGGCACGGCGTGCAGGAATCCGTGCGCACCGTCGTCTCGGCGGTCATGGCCAACGCGCTGCTGTGGCCGGCGGCGGCAATGGCCATCGGAGCGGCCATGGTGCTGCTCGTGCGCAGTCCCGCACCCAAGGAATGAGGGTCCGCCGGGGCCGACAGGCCAGGCGCCGCCGACCGCTCGGTCCTGAGCCCCTTGTCGCGGCGAGGTCCCCCGCCCGTGACGGAGCGGACGGAGGACCTCGACGGAATCGATGCGCCCTCAGACCGAGGCCGGCTCCCGGTGATCGGCCGTCACGCCGCGGTCTGCGGCACGGTGACGCCCGCTGGGTGCCGCCTCGGTGTCCTCGGCGGAGACCGGTCCGCGATGCCGGCCGTGTCCCTGGATCTCCTGGGCCTCGTTCGGCAGAGGCATGCTGGTGCTGGTGTCGTTCATCTGAAGTGTTCACCCCGTCGACATGATCTTTCGTACAGCCGGGCGAGTCTAACGGGCGGCGACGACAGCCGCGCCGGGAGCCGGGGGCGCGGATCCGCGGCCGTCCCCTTTCCCCGCCGCCCCGCTTGTGCTCCCCACCGGGGTCTGCTTCCTGCGGACCCATACGAGGGGCGTCCGCTCGGTTCGACCGCCGCGCGGCGCAAGTGCCTGCTGCAACGGCACCGGTCGCGACGTCCTGTCCTCCGGGGGCTTCGGCACCGGCCGCCGGCCCGGCTCCCGCGTTGGCGGTGCGGGAGCCGCCGCGGGCGGTACCACCCGGGCCACCGCGCACCGCACACTCCGCGTCGCAAACGGCAGCCGCAGCACCCCGTCCCGCGTCCACAGCCCCGCGCCCGTCAACCAGCCCTCGGGAGCCGGCAGGTGGTGGACACGACGGTCCGCGGGGCGCCACACCCCGACCCAGCTGCCCGCCGCCCCGTCGATCCGGAGCGCCACCGCACAGCTCTCCGGCATCAGCGCCTGTCCCGGCTGGATGGCGAACGGGGTCGCCGGGCAGTTCAGCCGCAGGCACTCGGGGAAGCGCACCGGCAGCGTGCTCCCCAACACCCCCCAGCCGAGCCGGTGCTGACCCGGCGACGGGGCGTCCGAACGGATCAGCAGCAGTCCGCTGTCCGGATCCGCGAGCAGCAGCCGGTCGTGGCTCCGGTCCGCGATCTGCAGCAGTGGCGAGACCTCCCCGCCCCGTGCCAGATCCACCACCACCGTCTTCGTGGGACCCCCGTCGGGCGGTGTGCGGTCGAGGGCCAGCATCCGCCCCGCACGGTCCAGCCACACCCCACCCGAGCACCGGCCCGGCAGTTGAGCCGGCCGCTCGGGTCCCCCCGGTCCGCCCGCCACCTGCCACACCGCTGTGGATCCCCGGTCCACGGCGAGCGCGAACGCGCGGTCCCCCGTCGGCGCGGGGGGCAGCAGCCGCATCCGGGTACCGTCCTGGGGGCATTGCACCGCGCCCAGCGGCAACTCCCCGGTCCCCGGCCCGGTCGGGTAGAGCAGCGAGAACGTGTGCCGCCCCGCCGCGACGCGGTGGATCAGCACCCGGCCGTCGGCCATCGGCTGTACTTCGGTGCCGGGCTCCTCCGGCTGATTGCCGGGCAGTGGTACGGCGTAGGGTTCAGGGCCGTCCAGGGTCCAGCGCTCCGGGTACCAGGACCCGTCGTCCAGGGCGAGGCGTGCCGCGTAGGACCCGTCCGCGGTCAGCACGCATCCGGGCCGGGCCGCCCACTCGTCACCCTCCGCCGTGGCGGTCGTGAAGGCACAGGCCGTCATGGTTCGGTCACCTCCGGCGACGAAGCTAGTTTTCGTACGCACGGGCGTGACTTCGCGAGACGGCCACTTCACACATAAGGGTGTTCGTCGCGCCGTTCGCCTGAGAAAACGGGGGCGGGTGTGCTGCACGAGGGGGCGCGCGGCCCGTCCTCGCGCGACCTCCGCATCCTCGGGAGCGGTCCACGTGGCGCCACCACCGGGCCCGCCTGCCCGGTCGAGCCGCGACCGGTCGGGGAGGGACCCGGGGCAGGTAGCCTTTCCCCGTGCCCCGTCTGTCTGAAGTCATCGCCGCGTTGGAGACCCTGTGGCCCGCCGAGCGGGCCGAGTCCTGGGACGCGGTCGGCACGGTCGTCGGCGACCCGGACCAGGAGGTCGCCCGGGTCCTCTTCGCCGTCGACCCCGTCCAGGAGATCGTCGACGAGGCGGTGAAGCTGGGCGCGGACCTGCTGGTCACCCACCACCCGCTCTATCTGCGCGGTACGACGACGGTGTCGGCCTCCACGTTCAAGGGCCGCGTCGTGCACACGCTCATCAAGAACGACATTGCGCTGCATGTCGCCCACACCAACGCCGACCGCGTCGATCCCGGCGTCAGCGACGCCCTCGCCGGCGCGCTCGACCTGCGGGTCCTGCGCCCCCTGGTGCCGGATGCGACCGACCCGGAGGGCCGCCGGGGTCTTGGCCGTGTCTGCGAGCTGGACCACCCGCTGACCGTCCGCGCGCTGGCCGCCCGCGCCGCCGAGCGGCTGCCCGCCACCGCGCAGGGCATCCGTGTCGCCGGCGACCCCGAGGCGCTGGTCCGCACGATCGCCGTCAGCGGCGGCTCCGGCGACAGCCTCTTCGACGAGGTGCGCGCGGCCGGTGTGGACGCCTTCCTCACCGCGGATCTCCGCCACCACCCGGCGTCCGAGTTCATGGCGGCTCAGACCCACAGTCCTCTCGCGCTGCTCGACGCGGCGCACTGGGCCACGGAGTGGCCCTGGTGCGAGCTGGGCGCCGCCCAGCTCGACGAGATCTCCGACCGGCACGGATGGGACCTCCGCGTCCACGTCTCCAAGACGGTCACCGACCCCTGGACCGCCCACGCGGCGCCCGGCACCGCCCATCCAGGGAGCGCATCGCGCGCTCCCTCCGACTCGCACACCCCTGGAGCCCCAAACTGAACGCCGCGCCCGCCGACCAGATCCGACTCCTCGACGTCCAGGCCCTGGACGTACGACTGCAGCAGCTCGGACACAAGCGCAGGTCCCTGCCCGAGCACGCCGAGATCGAGTCGCTGACCAAGGACCTCACCCAGCTGCGCGACCTGCTGGTGGCGGCGCAGACCGAGGAGAGCGACTGCGCCCGCGAGCAGACCAAGGCCGAGCAGGACGTGGATCAGGTGCGCCAGCGCGCCGCCCGCGACCAGCAGCGCCTCGACGCCGGCGCGGTCACCTCCCCGAGGGATCTGGAGAACCTTCAGCACGAGATCGCCTCGCTCGCCAAGCGCCAGGGAGACCTGGAGGACGTCGTACTGGAGGTGATGGAGCGCCGCGAGTCCGCGCAGGCGCGGGTCGCCGAGCTCACCGAGCGGGTCGCGTCGGTGCAGTCGAAGATCGACGACGCCTCGGCGCGCCGGGACGCGGCGTTCGAGGAGATCGACCGCGAGTCGGCCTCGGTGACCAAGGAGCGCGAGGTCGTGGCGGGCTCGGTGCCCGCGGACCTGCTGAAGCTGTACGACAAGCTGCGCGAGCAGCAGGGCGGCATCGGCGCGGCCAAGCTTCACCAGCGCACCTGCCAGGGCTGCCGCCAGGAGCTGGCGATCACCGAGCTGAACGAGATCCGTGCCGCGGCGCCCGACACGGTCGTGCGCTGCGAGAACTGCCGCCGCATCCTGGTGCGCACGTCCGAGTCCGGCCTGTAAGAGGCGTACGCAGTGCGGGAGTTCATCGTCGAGGCCGACGGGGGGTCCCGGGGCAACCCGGGGCCCGCGGGCTACGGCAGTGTGGTGCGTGACGCGGCGACGGGCGAGACGCTGGTGGAGCGGGCCGAGTTCATCGGGACCGCCACCAACAACGTCGCCGAGTACCGGGGCCTGCTGGCCGGGCTGAGCGCGGCCCGCGAGCTGGACCCGGCGGCCAGGGTGCACGTCCGTATGGATTCCAAGCTGGTCGTGGAGCAGATGTCCGGCCGGTGGAAGATCAGGCACCCGGACATGCGGCCGCTGGCGATGCAGGCCGCCGCCGTATTCCCGGCCGGGCAGGTCACCTACGAGTGGATCCCGCGCGAGCGGAACAAGCACGCGGACCGGCTGGCCAACGAGGCGATGGACGCGGGAAGCCGGGGCGAGCGGTGGGACGCGTCCCGGTCCGCCGCCGAGCCGGCCTCACACGGCGTGACGGCGCCCGAACCGGCGGGACCGCCGGGCGATGCGCGGGCCGGTGCGGCTCTGGCGGCCTCGGCCCCTTCCTCCTCGTCCGGCGGCGCCGGGACGGGTTCGGCGGAACGGAAGGGCGCCGACGTGCGTGCCGCCCGTAACGTCGCCTCCGCCCCGCCCGACCTGGGCGCCCCGACCACCTTCGTGCTGCTGCGGCACGGCGAGACCCAGCTCACCCCGCTCAAGCGGTTCTCCGGCAGCGGCGGCAGCGACCCGGCCCTGTCCGAGGCCGGCCGGCGCCAGGCCGATCTCGTCGCCGGTGCGCTCGCCGCACGGGGGACCGTCCAGGCGGTGGTCTCCTCGCCCCTCGCGCGCTGCCACGAGACCGCCCGGACCGTCGCCGCCCGCCTCGGCCTCGAGGTGAGTGTGGAGGAAGGGCTGCGTGAGACGGACTTCGGGGCCTGGGAGGGCCTCACCTTCGGCGAAGTGCGCGAGCGGTACCCCGAGGACATGAACGCCTGGCTGACCGACCCGGAGGCCGAACCCAGCGGCGGCGGCGAGAGCTTCGCGGCCGTCGCCCGGCGGGTCGCCGCCACCCGGGACAAGCTGCTGGCCTCCTACGCGGGCCGTACGGTCCTGCTGGTCTCGCACGTCACACCCATCAAGACCCTTGTCCGGCTCGCGCTCGGCGCACCTCCCGAGGCGTTGTTCCGCATGGAGCTGTCGGCGGCGTCCCTGACCGCGGTGGCCTACTTCGCGGACGGCAACGCGAGCCTCCGCCTCCTCAACGAGACGTCCCACCTGCGCTGAGCGGGCGGCGCAGACCTGCCGCTTCCCGCGCCAGCCGCTCGATCCGGGTCCAGTCCTTCGCCGCGATCGCGTCCTCGGGAAGCATCCAGGTCCCGCCCACGCAGCCGACGTTGGGCAGCGCCAGGTAGTCCGGGGCGTTCGCGGGGCCGATTCCGCCCGTGGGGCAGAAGCGGGCCTGCGGGAGCGGTCCGGCCAGCGACTTCAGGTACGCCGTGCCGCCGGCCGCCTGCGCCGGGAAGAACTTCATCTCCCGCACGCCCCGTTCGAGGAGCGTCACGACCTCCGACGCCGTCGCCACCCCTGGCAGGAACGGCACCCCGGACGCCTGCATCGCCGCCAGCAGCGCGTCCGTCCACCCGGGACTGACCAGGAAACGCGCACCCGCCGCCCCGCAGTCGGCCACCTGTCCGGGCGTGATGACCGTGCCCGCCCCGACCACCGCGTCCGTGACCTCTGCCGCGATCGCCCGGATCGCGGCGAGCCCGGCAGGGGTGCGCAGTGTCACCTCGATCGCGGGCAGCCCGCCCGCCACCAGCGCCCGCGCCAGGGGAACGGCGTCGGCGACGTCCGCCACGACGACCACGGGGACGACCGGTGCGAGATCGAGGACCGAGACGGCGGACTGCGACGAGGGCAGCGGTGAGGTCATGGCCTCATCCTGTCGATGCAAAGCATCATGCGCAAAGTGTGTTGCATATGTTGCAACGCGCCCGGCGTCCGGGTCAGTGGATCTCTGTGACCACCACGTCCAGCGACCAGGCCTTGCCGGTGGCGGGGGCCTCGGCCTCCACCACGTAACCCAGGTCCCGCAGCGCCTCCACCAGCCCCGCCGGATTCCTGGGAGCGGCCCCCGCCGTCAGCAGGGCCCGGACGATGCGTCCCTTCGTCGCCTTGTTGAAGTGGCTGACGACCGAGCGCTTCTCCACCCCGTCCACGATCCGGGAGTGCAGCACCCGCACGGTCGCCGTCCGTCCGGCCACCTCACCCCTCGGCTTCCACGCCGCCGCGTAGGCGGAGGACCGCAGGTCCAGCACCAGCCCCTCGCCGGCCACCTCCGGCAGCGCCGAGGCCAGGGGTTCGCGCCAGTGCGCGCCGAGCGCACCGAGTCCGGGCAGCCTCACGCCCATCGAGCAGCGGTAGGAGGGGATGCGGTCGGTCACACGGACCGCGCCCCACAGCCCGGAGAAGACGAGCAAAGACCGGGCCGCGCGCCGCTTGGCGGCCGCGTCCAGCGCGCCGAGACCCAGCGCGTCGTACAGGACACCGGTGTAGATCTCCCCGGCGGGCCGTGCCCCCGCCGACCGCAGCCCGGTGTTCTTGGCCACCTCGCCGCTCAGGCCCTCGCTCAGCCCCAGTACCTCGCGCGCCTTCTCCTCGTCGCCCGCGCACAGCTCCACGAGTTCGCCGAGGACGGCCTCCCGCGCGGCCGTCAGCCCCGGCAGCGACAGCGACTCGAGGTTCAGCGGGGCACCGCGACCGGACGACGCCTTGCCTTCCGAGGGCGGCAGCAGCACAAGCACACATACTCCTTCTGTAGAGCTCCGCGACAGCGTACGGCGTGGTGTGCGTCCGGGGCGGCCCGCACCCCCGGGGCCTACCGCGCCCGCGCCCGGACGACACGGTCGGCGTCGTCGGCGTGGAAACGGACGACGTGGACCCGAGCCGTTCGCCTTCGACCTGGACACGACCGAATTCCGCTGAGGTCCTCGGCGGTATGAAAACGGGGCCTGCGGGTGTTGCACCTCCGAAAGGGGGGTGCAAGGTGAGCGGACGTGAACAGGCCCTGTGGACCAGGGCGCGGCTCGGCCGGGGCGGGCCGCCGCTCGACCTGCTCACGGCTCGCTTCGACCGGCACCGCTATGCGCCCCACGCGCACGACGAGTTCACCATCGGCGTCTGCGTCGGCGGCTTCGAGGTCATCGACTACCGCGGCGGCCACATACGGACCGGACCGGGCACCATCGTCGTCCTCGACCCCGGCGAGGTGCACACCGGCGCTCCCGCCACCGCCACCGACGGCTACGCCTACCGCGCCCTGTACGCGGAACCCTCGCTGCTCAGCGACGGTATCCTCGGCGGTGTCCCGCACTTCCGTGAACCGCTGCTGGACGACCCCGAACTCGTGGCCGCACTGCGCGCCGCGCACACCGAGCTGAGTGCCTGTCCCGACCCGCTGGAGGCCGAGTCCCGGCTGCCGTGGCTGCTCACCGCGCTCGCCCGCCGCCACTCCACGGCCCGCCCGGTGTCCGACACGATCCCCGGCGCCGCCTCCCTCGCCCAGGCCATACGCGACCGCCTCGCCGACGAACTGCTCACCCCGCCCTCCCTCGCCGACCTCGCCATCGAACTGGGCCTGTCCCGCTACCAGTTGCTGCGTGCGTTCCGTACGACGATGGGGATACCGCCCTACGCCTGGCTTGCCCAGTACCGGGTGACCCGGGCCCGCGGCCTGCTGGAGGGGGGACTGCGCCCCGCCGAGGTCGCCCCGCTCGTGGGCTTCGCCGACCAGGCGCATCTGACCCGCTGGTTCCGCCGTGTGCTGGGGGTGACCCCGGCGGCATACCGCGCGAGCGTGGCCGTAACGGCGCACCGCAACAGCGTTCAAGACGGCGCACCCTGACCCGGCCGACACTCGCCGTATGACTGCACGCGGCTGGTTTCTGTTCTCCCTCATGGGAGTGATCTGGGGCATCCCCTATCTGATGATCAAGGTGGCGGTGGACGCGGTGTCCCCGTCCATGGTGGTGTTCACGCGCTGTGCGCTGGGTGCCGTGCTCCTGCTCCCCTTCGCCCTGCGCCAGGGCGGCCTGACCCGGACCGTACGGATGCACTGGCGCCCCATGCTGGCCTTCGCGTGCATCGAGATCATGGGCCCCTGGTTCACGCTCACCGACGCCGAGCGACGGCTGTCCAGCTCCACTGCCGGGCTGCTCATAGCGGGCGTGCCGATCGCAGGGGTGGTGCTGGCCCGGTTCTTCGGCGGGGCCGAGCACCTGGGCGCGCGGCGGGTGGCCGGCCTCGCCCTCGGTCTGGGAGGCGTCGCGGTCCTCACGATCCCGCACCTGACCGGGGGCGACGCGCGGTCTCTCGGCGAGGTGCTGCTGACCGTCCTCGGCTATGCGACCGCGCCGCTGATCGCGGCCCGGCAGCTGAAGGACGTCCCCTCGCTCCAGCTCACGGCGCCGTGCCTGGCCCTGGCGGCGCTCGTCTACGCCCCGGCGGCCGCGGCCACCTGGCCGGCTGTCGTACCGTCCGCGCAGGTCCTGGCCGCCCTGGCCGGACTCGGCGTGATCTGCACGGCGGTGGCCTTCGTGGCGTTCCTGGAGCTGATCAAGGAGGCGGGCCCGACCCGGGCCACGGTCATCACCTACGTCAACCCGGCGGTCGCGGTGGCGGCGGGAGCGCTCTTCCTGGACGAACGCCTCACGGCCGGGACCCTCGCGGCCTTCGCCCTGATCCTGGCCGGCTCCGTGCTCGCGACGGCGTCCCCGGCCGCCGGGCGGAGGCGCGGCCCGCGCCCGGTACCATGGTCCCTACGGCAGACGAGCCGGGCGGACGGCCGCGTGGAGGTCCTGGTGGATCTCCCCGAGGAACGTCCGGGCTCCACAGGGCAGGGTGGTGGCTAACGGCCACCCGGGGTGACCCGCGGGACAGTGCCACAGAAAGCAAACCGCCGGGGACCGTACGCGTACGGGCCCCGGTAAGGGTGAAACGGTGGTGTAAGAGACCACCAGTGCCCAGGGTGACCTGGGCAGCTCGGTAAACCCCACCCGGAGCAAGGTCAAGAGGGGCCGCCCTTTCGCAAGAGGGGGCGCCCTGCGCGGACGTTCGAGGGCTGCCCGCCCGAGTCCGCGGGTAGACCGCAGGAGGCCGGCGGCAACGCCGGTCCTAGATGGATGGCCGTCGCCCCGGGGTCCGCGAGGACCCGGGGGAACAGAACCCGGCGTACAGCCCGACTCGTCTGCCGCTTATGCCCCACCCCGCGGCCCGTCGCCGCGCACGCTTCGGATGATCATGCGTGGCGTCCATGCACGAAGCCGGTGCTCCTAGGTGTTCACCAGCCACTGTCGCCCGTCGATGAGTTCGCGAACCGCG
>NZ_JAYWVC010000200.1:0-14007 GCF_036281785.1 Streptomyces chiangmaiensis
AACAGCGAGAGCCCCGTATCCCTCGAGGTGCGGGGCTCTTTCGTGTCTCCATGCCGTCCGGCCACCCGCCGCAACAAGGTGCCGCGCCACCGTCCCACCACCACCGAGGTGCGGGACACCCACGCACAGCCGCCGCCGCGACGGGTGACGGCAACCCCCCGCCACGGCCGGACGGCCGAGCACCTCGGACGAGGCCCTCGCCGTCACCGAGGGATCCTCGCCGCGGCCATGTGAGCGTGCGTCAGGAGCGCAGACGACTCGGGCCGCCCGGCCTTCGTCCGGGCACGCCCCTCCGGGTCGCATCCGGAGGGGCGTGCCCCGGCTCACCTATGCATTCCGGCGCCCCTTGACGGCGTCACCTTCCGCCGGTAACCCAGAAACGAGGGACCCCGACGCCCGGGTCCCGGGGGGAGGTGCCGTATGGCGGCGTCCGCTCGGCACGAGACCCGTGCTCTGCTCCGTGCCCATCTGTCCGCCGCTTCCGGCTATCGCCATCTGACACATCACTGCCCGGTCTGCCATCACCTGCTGCACCTGGCCATGGAGCCCGCCCAGCACGACGAGGAGGGCCCGGAGACGGCCACCGAGGACGACAGCCCCTCCAGGGCGTGAGCGAGCCGACCGGCGCGGTGGCGGCACGGTCCCGTCCGGCCCGCAGATCCAGAGGTTGGGATCGTCTCCGTGTGGGCACTTCTGGACGTACGGCCGGCCCAACACCCGTCGCCCGGCGCAGGGTTCCTCTAGCAAAGACACCACGATCGCAACAAGGACTCTGGCATGTGACGGGAGTCACCGTATGAGTTTTGGGAGACGAGGAATTTACCCCTCTCCTACATAGAGTCAATTTAATATGTGCAATTGCACCGCTCCTCGAGGTGCCGCACGGCAGATCCGACACCCCCCTCAGACTCCGCCAAGGTCGCTCACAGGCCGGCTTCACAGGCCACGGTCCGGGCACAAAAAAGATCGCGCTGGACCCGGCGGAGTCCAGCGCGATCGACGACGCACCCTTGTCGTGCCTCTATGACCTTGGGAGAGGGTCCTGTTGGGGCAGAACCCGCGTCGCTTGGAGCTGTCGTTCGGACGCGGCGGCAGATGGGGAAACCTGCCCGTATGTCCGGCTATATGCAGCGTCAGGCCTCGCTGCGCTGCTGCGGGATGCCCGCGAGCAGGGCGCGGACCTCGGCTTCGCGGTAGCGGCGGTGCCCACCGAGCGTGCGGATGGACGTGAGCTTGCCGGCCTTCGCCCACCGCGTGACCGTCTTGGGGTCGACACGGAACATGGTGGCGACCTCAGCCGGGGTCAGCAGCGGCTCGGCATCAGGGGTGCGAGCGGTCATGAGCGGCCTCCTCGGGAGAACCGAACCTTCTCGGTTCTTTCCTCTAAATTCTGCACCTTGACCCGCGTTGCCCGAAATGGCGGACGCGAGTCGAGTCGGTTATAGGACGAACGGCTTGTCCTCGGCACTACAACTACACCATCTGTCCAGCCGCGTCGGCCAAACCGATGGAATTGCCCTCCCAGGTGTTCATCAGCGACGGAAGCCGATGGACCATGCCATAGCGGACAGTCACGCCGCTGTGACGATCAGTCACAGGGCGATCAGGAGTCACCAGACCCCCTAAAGCGTGCAATGCGGAGTTTCCGCCCACGATCGGACAGATGAAGCCTCCCCCGGGCTCCTTGTCCTATTTTGGCATGAGGAGGGCCGTAAGATGCAAGGTCCGCGTAAGTGCACTCCGTCACGCTTGGCGCCATAAGCCCGCATCGGTGCCTACGTCCCCCGAAGCGGACTGCGGTACGTCAACCATGGGCCAAGGGTTGTGACTTCACCATGTCTCGCGGGTCACAATTCGTGCATCGGTTCGCCACGGTCCCGACGGGGCCGGACAGACCCTCAGTTCGCCGACCGACGGTCCCGTACGCTCCGCCAGCGCTCCACCAGTCGCCCGTACGCCTCTCCGGCGGCGTCCCCGTCGCCCACACGCAGGGCCTCGATGCCCTCGGCGACGTCCGCGGCCGAATGATCCGCGTCCAGCTGCGCGGCCGGCAGGACGTGGACGAGCCCGCCGTAGTCCAGTTCCACCAGCGACCGCGGGTGGAACTCCTCCAGCCACCGCCCCACGTCCACCAGGCCGTCGATGAGCGGCCCCTCGTCGATCGCCTCCTTGAGGGTCCGCAGCGCCCGCGCGGTGCGGCGCCGGGCCTGGACCATGGGGGTGCGATAGCGAAGCATCGGGGGCACCTCGCCGGACCCCTTCTCGTATCTGCGCTCCTCGTCGGAGACCAGCACGAACCAGTTCAGCGGCACCTGCCAGGTCGCGGTGCGGATCCACGGCCGGGCGTCGGGGTTGCGCTCCCGCCAGCGCTCGTAGTCCTGGGCGGCCTGGCGGCGCACGACGGGGGGCAGCACCGCGTCAAGGACCGGGGCGGGCAGCTCCTCGGTCAGGTCCTCGAGCGCCTGCCAGCCGCGCAGCCGGGTGCGCCACGGACAGACGCACAGCGCCCCGTCGACCACGGTCACGAAGGCGTCGCCGCTCTCGTGCACCGGCACCGGGACCGGCGGAGTGGGCAGCAAGTCGGCCAGGGAACGGCGCAGTTCGTCCTGGTACGAGGGGCGGTCGGGGCGTCGGGCGTAGCGCTCCCAGTGGTTGCGTTCCGGCTCCGGGAAGGCGGCCAGCGGCTCGTACACGCGCAAGTAGCACGCGTACGGAACGATCACCGAGGACACCTTGGGCACGCCTGCTCCCTCCCCATCGGTCATGAGCCGAAACCCGGTCGGCCGATGCCCGGCCGGGGTGGAAAACCATTGCAAATCGTCCCACGAACCCGTCCCGGCGTACTCCGGGGGAGGGTGATCCCCGGCACTGCGCGACTCAGGGCCGCCAAGACGCTCTACGCTCATGCCCACGGGCCCCGCCACCCGCACGGGACCCTCCCCCAACCGGCGCTACCCAATCGGGAGTCACCACCGTGACCGACGTAACCGACGGCGTCCTGCACACCCTGTTCCGCTCAAATCAAGGGGGGCACGAGCAGGTCGTGCTCTGTCAGGACCGGGCCACTGGCCTCAAGGCCGTCATCGCGATCCACTCCACCGCCCTGGGCCCCGCCCTCGGCGGCACCCGCTTCTACCCGTACGCGACCGAGGAGGCGGCCGTCGCCGACGCCCTGAACCTCGCGCGCGGGATGTCGTACAAGAACGCCATGGCCGGCCTCGACCACGGCGGCGGCAAGGCCGTGATCATCGGGGACCCCGAGCGGATCAAGACCGAGGAGCTGCTGCAGGCGTACGGCCGCTTCGTCGTCTCGCTCGGTGGGCGGTACGTCACCGCCTGCGACGTCGGCACCTATGTGGCCGACATGGACGTCGTCGCCCGGGTGTGCCCCTGGACCACCGGGCGCTCCCCGGAGAACGGCGGCGCCGGTGACTCCTCGGTTCTCACCGCCTACGGCGTGTTCCAGGGCATGCGGGCCTCCGCCCAGTACCTGTGGGGAGACCCCACCCTGCGCGGCCGCAAGGTCGGCGTCGCGGGGGTGGGCAAGGTCGGGCACTACCTGGTCGGGCATCTACTCGAGGACGGCGCCCAGGTCGTGATCACGGACGTACGGCCGGACGCCGTACGCCGGGTCACCGACGCGCACCCCGAGGTCACCGTGGCCGCCGACACCGACGCCCTCATCCGCACCGAGGGTCTCGACATCTACGCGCCCTGTGCCCTGGGCGGAGCGCTGAACGACGAGTCCGTACAGGTGCTGACGGCGAAGGTGGTGTGCGGCGCGGCCAACAACCAGCTCGCGCACCCGGGCGTGGAGAAGGACCTCGCCGACCGCGGGATCCTGTACGCGCCCGACTACGTCGTCAACGCCGGCGGTGTCATCCAGGTCGCCGACGAGCTCCACGGCTTCGACTTCGACCGCTGCAAGGCAAAGGCGTCGAAGATCTTCGACACCACGCTGGCGATATTCGCACGTGCGAAGGAGGACGGCATTCCGCCCGCCGCCGCGGCCGATCGGATCGCCGAGCAGCGCATGGCGGAGGCCCGCACGCCGGCCTTCCCGGGGGAGGCCGCGCAGGTTTGACCGGTACCCGCCGATGGGAGGTTGGAGAGAACTCTCACTCTTATCGGCGGGTCGTCCGCCAATAAGTGGTTAAAATCGGCCGTGACCAGCGAGGACGGGGCGCCTCGAAGGTCTTGGGCACACGCCCGTCCTGCGGGCGACGTACCGTATGGGCGTGGGCTCAGGTACCGTGGAAGCCCTACGGACCGGTCTCTCCACGGAGAGCCCGTTCCGGATCATGAACGCGTGTCAAGACTCTGGGGCCGTCGAGCCCCGTCGTTGAGGGGGTCGAGCCATGGGGCGCGGCCGGGCCAAGGCCAAGCAGACGAAGGTCGCCCGCCAGCTGAAGTACAACAGCGGTGGGACGGACCTCTCACGCCTGGCCGAGGAGCTGGGCGCATCGACATCGAACACGTCGCCGAACGGCGACCGGTTCGAGGACGATGAGCATGACGACGACGTGTACGCACGGTACGCCGACCTTTACTCGGAGGATGACGACGACGAGGACGGCGATTCCTCGCAGCACCGTCGCGGCGCTTGACCTTGCACTGAGCTTTCACCCGGTCCGTGGCTCCGGCCACGGACCGGGTGCTGTGCTGTCCGCCGGGATTCAGTCTGCGTAGTCACCCACCAGGGCCGCGCCCGTCTCATGGCCGCCCCGGTCGGTGATCTCGCCGGCGACCCATGCCTCCACGTCGCGGTCGGCCAGGGCGGCGAGCGCGACGTCCACCGAGTGCTCGGGGACGATCGCGATCATGCCGACGCCCATGTTCAGGGTCTTCTCCAGCTCCAGGCGCTCGACGTCGCCGGTCTTCCCGACAAGTTCGAACACCGGTGCAGGCGTCCAGGTGGAGCGGTCGACCACGGCGTGCAGGTCGTCCGGGATCACTCGGGCCAGATTGGCCGCGAGTCCCCCGCCGGTGACGTGGCTGAATGCGTGCACCTCGGCGGTGCGGGTCAGTGCCAGGCAGTCCAGCGAGTAGATCTTGGTGGGCTCGAGCAGCTCCTCCCCGAGGGTGCGGCCGAGCTCGTCGATGTGCCGGTCGAGGCCGAGCTTCGCACGGTCGAGAAGGACATGCCGGACAAGGGAGTACCCGTTCGAGTGAAGTCCGGAGGCGGCCAGGGCGATCACGGCGTCACCCTTGCGGATGCGTTCCGCCCCGAGCAGCCGGTCGGCCTCCACGACGCCCGTACCGGCGCCCGCGACGTCGAAGTCGTCCGGACCGAGCAGGCCCGGGTGCTCGGCGGTCTCACCGCCCACCAGGGCACAGCCGGCCAGCACACAGCCCTCGGCGATGCCCTTGACCATCGCGGCGACGCGCTCCGGGTGGACCTTGCCGACGCAGATGTAGTCGGTCATGAACAGCGGCTCGGCACCGCACACCACGATGTCGTCCATGACCATGGCCACGAGGTCGTGGCCGATGGTGTCGTAGACGCCCATCCGGCGCGCGATGTCGACCTTCGTGCCGACGCCGTCGGTCGCGGAGGCGAGCAGCGGGCGCTCATAGTGCTTGAGGGCGGAGGCGTCGAAGAGGCCGGCGAATCCGCCGAGGCCGCCGAGGACCTCGGGGCGCCGCGTCTTCTTCACCCACTCCTTCATGAGCTCGACGGCGCGGTCGCCCGCCTCGATGTCGACGCCCGCGGCCGCGTAGGAAGCGCCCTCGGGAATGCCCGTCGACGAGGTCGACTGATCGAACACAGCAGACATTGCCTGGGATCTTTCGGGGTTGGTGGTGCGGCTCAGGGGCGACGGATGGCGTCGGCCGCGGCCGTGGCGGCGGGACCGGCCGCCAGCTCGGTCTCCAGCAGCTGCTTGCCCAGCAGCTCCGGGTCGGGCAGCTCCATCGGGTACTCGCCGTCGAAGCAGGCGTGACACAGGTTCGGCTTGGCGATGGTGGTCGCCTCGATCATGGCGTCGATGGAGATGTACGACAGGGAGTCGGCGCCGAGGGAGCGCCCGATCTCGTCGACCGACATGCCGTTGGCGATCAGCTCGGCGCGCGTGGCGAAGTCGATGCCGAAGAAGCAGGGCCACTTCACGGGCGGGGAGGAGATCCGGATGTGCACCTCGGCGGCGCCCGCCTCGCGGAGCATCCGCACCAGGGCACGCTGGGTGTTGCCGCGCACGATCGAGTCGTCGACGACGACCAGGCGCTTGCCCTTGATGACTTCCTTCAGGGGGTTCAGCTTCAGGCGGATGCCCAGCTGGCGGATCGTCTGCGAGGGCTGGATGAAGGTGCGGCCGACGTAGGCGTTCTTCACCAGTCCGGCGCCGAACGGGATGCCGGAGGCCTCCGCGTAGCCGATCGCGGCGGGGGTGCCGGACTCGGGTGTCGCTATCACGAGATCGGCTTCGACGGGCGCCTCCTTGGCCAGACGACGGCCCATCTCGACCCGGGAGAGGTACACGTTCCGACCGGCGATGTCGGTGTCCGGCCGGGCCAGGTACACATACTCGAAGACACAGCCGCGAGGCTTCGCTTCCGCGAATCGAGACGTGCGCAGACCGTTCTCGTCTATCGCGACGAACTCGCCCGGCTCGATCTCGCGGATGAAGGTGGCGCCGGTGATGTCGAGCGCGGCGGTCTCGGAGGCGACCACCCAGCCGCGCTCCAGACGGCCGAGGACCAGCGGGCGGATGCCCTGCGGGTCACGGGCCGCGTAGAGGGTCTGCTCGTCCATGAAGACCAGCGAGAAGGCGCCCATGACCTGGGGCAGGACCTTGGCGGCCGCGTCCTCTATGGTCAGCGGCTTGCCGTCGTCGTCGACCTGGCCTGCCAGCAGGGCAGTGACGAGGTCGGTGTCGTTGGTGGCGGCCACCTGGGTGGCACGGCCGTTCTCCTTGGGGAGATCGGCGACCAACTTGGCGAGCTGCGCCGTATTGACGAGGTTGCCGTTGTGACCGAGGGCGATGGAGCCGTTCGCCGTGGCGCGGAACGTCGGCTGGGCGTTCTCCCAGACGGAGGCACCGGTGGTCGAGTAGCGCGCGTGTCCGACCGCGATGTGGCCCTGGAGCGAACCGAGCGAGGTCTCGTCGAAGACCTGGGAGACCAGACCCATGTCCTTGAAGACGAGGATCTGGGAGCCGTTGCTGACCGCGATACCCGCGGATTCCTGGCCTCGATGCTGGAGGGCGTAGAGCCCGAAGTACGTCAGTTTTGCGACCTCTTCCCCGGGAGCCCAGACACCGAAGACGCCACACGCGTCCTGCGGGCCCTTCTCACCGGGGAGCAGGTCGTGATTGAGTCGACCGTCACCACGTGGCACGGCTTCGAGTGTAGGCGAGATCGCGCACTGGTCCGAATCCGGTCATCTGGCCCACCGGGCGTGCGACCTCCCGGAGCGTCCGGGGTCACGGCTCGGCGACCGCACTGACGCCCTTGCCGTTTTCGCTGGTCAGCGTCATGTCGCGATGGCCGAGCCGGTAGCTGAGCGTCCGGCCGAAGAGGGTGTTCATCGTGCGTTCGGCGTCCATGAGTGAGCCGTCGCACATCATACGGGTGGCCCTGGGGGCGCTCAGGGTGAGCTGACCGTCACGCACGGTCGCCCTCACCGTGAACCGGTTGCAGCCGAGGCTCCCGGACGCCGTGCCGGTCGTCCTGTCGAGGGTGAACCAGGCCTTGCCGGTGGCGGCCACGGGCAGTGAGGAGGAGACGTCACCGTCCACCAGGGACTCGACGTGCCACTTCGTGCCGTACAAGGACGCGTCGTTCTCCTTGGTCAGGTGGACGCGGTCGCCGCCCGTCCCGGTGAGCGTCAGCCGGCTCCGGTCGACGGCGACGGTGAGCGAGCCGCCCGCGAGCGTGCGGGAGAAGGACGCCTCAAAAGCCATCGGTGCCTTCTCGCAGGCCATCTCCGTGGACTGGGCGGGCCCGAGGTCGATGCGGTCGGCCCGGACGGTGGCGGACGCGCCGAAGCTGTTGCAGCCGTAGTTGCCCTGGGCCCGGCCGCGGTCGTCGATATGGAGGTAGGCGCCGGCCGGAGCGTTCCTGGTGGTGCCGTTCACGGTGAGGCTGTCCACGCGCCAGTGGACGCCGGTGACCTGCGAGCTGCTGTCCGAGCCGACGGAACCGCTGCCGCTGCCCCGACCGGTTTCGGTACCGCACGCCACCGCGAGCGGGAGCAGGGTCAGGACGGTGAGAGTCAGTCGGTGCTTGTCCATGGGGGTGGAACGGGTGGGGCAGGGGGCCGGTTCCACGGCCGGCGTCTCGCGCCATGACGTCCCCGGGCGACATCCGAGGATCCCGGGGCCTCACGTCATGAGGGGCAGCAGGCCGCCGAGGTCGGCTCGTTCACCGCTCGCGCTCACCTTGGCGTCGGCGAGGGCGGCGTGCCAGGGCACGCGGCCGGTCGCCAGCCGGATCCAGGTCAGCGGGTCGGTCTCGACGACGTTCGGCGGGGTGCCACGGGTGTGGCGGGGGCCCTCGACGCACTGCACGACGGCGTACGGCGGGATGCGCACCTCGGTCGAGGCGCCGGGCGCCTTCACGGCGAGCGCGTCGGCGAGCAGCCGGGTCGCGGCGGCGAGGGCCTGACGGTCGTACGGGATGTCGAGACCCGGGACTGCGGCGTTCAGGTCGTCGGTGTGGACGACGAGTTCGACGGTACGGGTGACGACGCAGTCGGCCAGTGGCATGGCGCCCGCGCTGGAGGCCAGCAGCCGGGTGCCGGGGTACGTGTCGAGGCCGGCGGTGAAATGCTGCTCCACGTCGGCCAGGAAGGCGCTCAGGTCGGGGTGCTGCTCGGCGAGCCGGCGGGCAGCACCGGCAATGGCGTCGGAGTTGGCCCTGGTCGCGAACGGCCAGTCCAGCAGCGTGGCGTCCTGCCGCGCCGGCTCGGGCTCGTCCAGGAGCCGGCTGACCCCCGCCAGCACCGTTCCGATATGCGCGACCAGTTCCCGCACGGTCCAGTCCCCGAGCCGGGTGGGGAGCGCCGACTGATCGGGCGTCAGCGTCCCCACGGCCTGTCGTACGTTCCCGAACTGCGCGAACACGGCTGTACGGATCTTGGCGGGGTCGTACGTCCGTGTGCGCTTCTTGGCCGGTGGCATGGCGGTGAGCCTAGTCCGCCCGGAAGTTCGGGGAGGCGGGGAACCGGGTGTCCTTGCAGCCGTGACGAGCGGCCGCGGCGTTGATGTAGGCGCGGAACACCTTCTCGAGTGCGGGACGCGGTACCAGGCGCAGGCTCCCTCCGCGTGCGAGGCCGGGATCGGACCCTCGGTCAGTGCGGGGTGGCCCGACGGCGGATCGGGCAGCCGGGCAGCGCCCCCCAGCCGCCCGGGGGGTCGCCGGCGGTGATCACGGCAGTCTCGGCCGGCGCGTTCCGGCGGACACGACATCGGCGTCCCGTCCTCCCACCGACGGCGCCCCGGAAACAGCAGCCTCGCGTGTGTGTCGGCCGCCCAGGCCGGCGTCCCTACAGGAAGACCACGGCAGCAACCGTGGCCTGTCTCCGGTCTGTTGACCCGGACGACGCTTCGGCTCTCGCCCGGGAGGCCGAGGCGGTCGCGGCATGACGAAGGCTCCGCCAGGCAAACGGGGCGGAGCCTTCACCGTCGTGGAACCGCTCAGGCGAGCAGCGCCGGAATGGTCTCCTCGTGGGCCTTTCGCAGCTCCTCCAGGGACAGTTCGAACTCGCCCTGGAGCTCGATCGCGCCACCGTCCACGACACCGATGCGGGCGACGGGCAGACCGCGCGCCCCGCACATGTCGTTGAAGCGGACTTCCTCCGAGCGCGGTACGGCGACGAGCGCACGCCCGGCCGACTCCGAGAAGAGGAAGGTGAACGCGTCGAGCCCGTCCGGTACGACCAGCCGCGCGCCCTTGCCGCCCAGCAGGGCGGATTCCACGACCGCCTGGATCAGGCCGCCGTCGGACAGGTCGTGCGCGGAGTCGATCATGCCGTCGCGGGAGGCCGAGATGAGGATCTCGCCCAGCAACCGCTCACGCTCGAGGTCGACCTGCGGGGGCAGACCGCCGAGGTGGTCGTGGACGACCTGCGACCAGGCCGAGCCGCCGAACTCCTCACGGGTGTCGCCGAGGAGGTAGAGCAGCTGGCCCTCCTCCTGGAAGGCGACGGGCGTGCGGCGGGCCACGTCGTCGATCACACCCAGCACCGCCACCACCGGGGTGGGGTGGATGGCCGCCTCGCCCGTCTGGTTGTAGAGGGAGACGTTGCCGCCGGTCACCGGGGTGCCCAGCTGCTGACAGGCGTCGGCGAGTCCGCGGACGGCCTCCGCGAACTGCCACATGACGGCCGGGTCCTCGGGGGATCCGAAGTTCAGGCAGTCGGAGACGGCCAGCGGCTTGGCGCCGGTGGTCGCCACGTTCCGGTACGCCTCGGCGAGGGCGAGCTGCGCGCCCGCGTACGGGTCGAGCTTCGCGTACCGGCCGTTGCCGTCGGTCGCGATGGCGACGCCGAGCCCGGACTCCTCGTCGACGCGGATCATCCCGGAGTCCTCGGACTGGGCGAGGACCGTGTTGCCCTGCACGAAGTGGTCGTACTGGGAGGTGATCCACTTCTTGGAGGCCTGGTTGGGCGAGGACACCAGCCTCAGGACCTGGTCCTTCAGCTCCTCGGAGGTCTCCGGCCGCGGCAGCTTGTTCGCGTCGTCCGCCTGCAGGGCGTCCTGCCACTCCGGACGGGCGTACGGGCGCACGTACACCGGGCCCTCGTGCGCGACCGTCCGCGGGTCGACGTCGACGATCTTCCCGCCGTGCCAGTAGATCTCCAGGCGGTCGCCGTCGGTCACCTCACCGATGACGGTGGCGATGACGTCCCACTTCTCGCAGATCTCCAGGAAACGGTCGACCTTCTCCGGCTCGACGACCGCGCACATGCGTTCTTGCGACTCGCTCATGAGGATCTCCTCCGGCGAGAGCGTCGAGTCGCGCAGCGGCACGTCGTCCAGGGTCACGCGCATGCCACCGGAGCCGTTGGAGGCCAGCTCGGAGGTGGCGCAGGACAGACCGGCCGCACCGAGGTCCTGGATACCGACGACCAGCTTCTCCTTGAAGGCCTCCAGGGTGCACTCGATGAGGAGCTTCTCCTGGAAGGGGTCGCCGACCTGGACGGCCGGACGCTTCGACGGCTTGGCGTCGTCGAAGGTCTCGGACGCGAGGATCGAGGCGCCGCCGATGCCGTCACCGCCCGTACGGGCGCCGTACAGAACGACCTTGTTGCCCGCGCCGGACGCCTTCGCCAGATGGATGTCCTCGTGCCGCATGACACCGATGGCGCCGGCATTGACCAGCGGGTTGCCCTGGTAGCAGGCGTCGAAGACGACCTCCCCGCCGATGTTGGGCAGTCCCAGGCAGTTGCCGTAGCCGCCGATGCCGGCCACGACACCGGGCAGCACACGCTTGGTGTCCGGATGGTCGGCCGCGCCGAAGCGCAGGGGGTCCACGACGGCGACCGGCCGCGCGCCCATCGCGATGATGTCGCGGACGATGCCGCCGACACCGGTCGCGGCGCCCTGGTAGGGCTCCACGTACGACGGGTGGTTGTGCGACTCGACCTTGAAGGTGACCGCGTAGCCCTGGCCGACGTCGACGACGCCGGCGTTCTCGCCGATGCCCACGAGCAGCGCGTCCGACTGCGGAGCCTTCTCACCGAACTGGCGCAGGTGAACCTTGCTGCTCTTGTACGAGCAATGTTCGGACCACATGACCGAGTACATGGCGAGCTCGGCGCCGGTGGGGCGGCGGCCCAGGATCTCGACGATCCGCTCGTACTCGTCCTTCTTCAGGCCGAGTTCGGCCCAGGGCAGCTCGACGTCGGGGGTCGCGGCCGCGTGTTCGACCGTGTCCAGAGGCGTCCGGCTCATGCGCCCACCAGCTTCTTGAGGATCGAGGTGAAGAACGGGAGGCCGTCGGTACGACCGCTACCGATCAGCCGCTCGACGGCGTGCTCGGGGTGCGGCATGAGGCCCACCACGTTGCCCGCCTCGTTGGTGATGCCGGCGATGTCGCGGAGCGAGCCGTTGGGGTTGAAGTCCAGATAGCGGAACACCACCCGGCCCTCGGCCTCCAGTTTGTCGAGCGTGTACTCGTCGGCGACGTACCGGCCGTCCATGTTCTTCAGCGGGATGTGGATCTCCTGGCCCACGATGTAGTCGCTGGTCCAGGAGGTCTCCGCGTTCTCCACCCGCAGCCTCTGGTCGCGGCAGATGAAGTGGAGGTGGTCGTTGCCCAGCATCGCGCCCGGGAGAAGGTGGGCCTCGGTGAGGACCTGGAAGCCGTTGCAGATACCGAGCACCGGGAGGCCGGCCTTCGCCTGCTCGACGACAGTCCGCATCACGGGCGAGAAGCGGGAGATGGCACCGGCGCGCAGATAGTCTCCGTACGAGAAACCGCCCGGCAGCACCACGGCGTCGACCTGCTTCAGGTCCTCGTCCTTGTGCCAGAGAGCGACCGGTTCGGCTCCCGCGAGACGGATCGCGCGCTGCGTGTCCCGGTCGTCGAGGCTCCCCGGGAAGGTGACGACGCCGATACGGGCGGTCACTTCGCGGCCTCCGCGACTTCCTCCACCTTGACGGTGAAGTCCTCGATCACGGTGTTGGCGAGGAAGGATTCCGCAAGATCGTGGATACGGGCGAGCGCGGCGTCGTCGACCGGGCCGTCCACTTCGAGTTCGAATCGCTTTCCCTGGCGTACGTCGGAGATGCCCTCGAAACCGAGCCGCGGCAGTGCGCGGTGGACCGCCTGGCCCTGCGGGTCGAGGATCTCCGGCTTGAGCATGACGTCGACTACGACGCGTGCCACTGGCACTCCCGGTGTGTGGTGCTGAGCAGGTTCCTTCAGACTACCCGCACAGAATTTCTACCCGCGTAGATTCGTGGCATCCTACGTGTCGGCGATCACGGTCCCCCTCGTCGCAGGGCCGCACACGGAAAATCCTGGGAAAAATCACAGAAGAACGATGGCAGGTCATTGCGGGCGGACACGCGGAAGTATTCAGTCGGTCTTCACAATGCATTGCCAGGCACTGTACAAAGGAAATGGCAATAGCCGATACTTTGCCCAATTACTGCCGGACAGTCGACATCTCCCCGACATCCGCCGGACGTCTGTGCACGTCATGGTGTGCGATCGCGGAGGTGCCGCACGAAGGGACCGATATTCGTGGCGCAGCGTGTCGTGGTCACTCTCTTTGACGACATCGACGGCTCAGAAGCGGCGGAAACGATCGTCTTCGGACTGGACGGCAAGTCGTACGAGATCGACCTGAATCAAGCCAATGCCAAGAAACTGCGTAAGGTGCTGGCTCCCTACGTCGAGGCCGGGCGTAAGAAGGCGAAGTCGGGCAAGGCGTACACGCACACGGCGTTGACGCCGGACCCGGCCGCCGTGCGGGCCTGGGCGCGCTCCAACAAGATGGACGTGCCGCCCCGGGGCCGCATCCCCAAGAAGGTGTACGAGGCGTTCGCCGAGGCGCACTGACGCGATTTGCCCACCGGGGCCGGGCACCCGACCCCGGTGGGCTCGGCTCCCGGCGCGCCCCACTCCCCTCCGCGCGCCGTCTCTTCACCCCCGGGCACCGTCCCCTCCCCCGGCGGTCGGACGCCGCGCGCTCCTCATTGCCGGGAGCCGGGTCGGGCCCGGCGTCAGGGAGCGCACGCTCCGGAGCCGGAGCTCCGTGACGGTCCCATCGGACCCCGCGCACAACCGACTTGCATTGCCCCCCCGGTGATCAGCTAAAGTCTGGAGCGCGCCGAGGGGCCAGGACGAAACGCCGAAACCCCAGGAGCCATGCGGGTGTAGTTCAGTAGCAGAACACCCCCTTTCCAAGGGGGAGGCGCAGTGTGCAATCCCTGTCACCCGCTCCACGGCATCGGTCGGACCGACCATGAGGTCCCTCTGCTCGAGCTTGTCGAGAGTTCGGGCGAGGATCAGGTAGGCTGGTGCCGCACCGATCGGTGAGAGCCGGTCGGGGGCAAT
>NZ_JAYWVC010000201.1:0-13888 GCF_036281785.1 Streptomyces chiangmaiensis
GCAGGTGCGGGACTACCGCGCCTACCTGGTACGGATCACGACCCGGCAAGCACTCAACCGGCTACGCACCCTCAAACGGCGCAAGGAGGCCTACGTCGGCCCCTGGCTGCCCGAGCCCCTGCTCACCGCACCGGACGTGGCCGAGGACGTCGAACTGTCCGAGAACCTGTCGCTGGCGCTCATGTTCATCCTCGAAACCCTCTCACCGACCGAACGCGCCGTCTTCGTGCTGCGCGAGGTCTTCGACATCGGCTACGACGACATCGCGGCCGCGATCGGCAAGAGCCCCGCCGCCGCACGCCAGATCTCCTACCGCGCCCGCCGGCACGTCGACGCCCGCCGGCCGCGGACACCGGTTTCCGCGGAAGAAGCTCAGGCAGCGTTGAATTCGTTCCAGCGCGCGCTCATGACCGGGGACCTGCAGGGGCTGCTCGACGTACTCGCCCCGGACGTTGTTTTCGTCAGCGACGGCGGCGGCCTCAGGCTGGCGGCCCTGCGGCCGGTCGTCGGCGCCGACAAGGTGCTCCGTTACATGGCCGGCAGTGTCGACAAGGCCGGCGGCACCTTCACCAGTGAGTCCACGACGGTCAACGGCGACCCCGGACTCATCCTGCGCCTGGACGGCGTGATCGACGGCGTGCTGGCCTTCCGCGTGGAGAACGCCCGCGTCACCGGCCTCTACTACGTCCGCAACCCCGAAAAGCTCACCCGCATCGAGTCCGAAACCCCCCTCACCTCCCGCTGACCGTCCCGCCGCGACACGGCCGACCGAGGTGCGCGGTAGCGCAGGCGACACGGAACAGGCCGCTGAAGCTGCCGAGAAGCAGGCAAACCGGCTGGTCAGCTGGGAACGCGCGGCGAACGAGCACGGCGTCGCCGACCCGAAGAACTGGCGCGTACTCACCAAGCTCCGTCTGAACGCGAAGCACGCCACCACCCTCCCGCGCGCTCTCCCCTTCCTGACGAACGCGGAGATGAGCCACTGACTCGACGCGGCGGACGATCAACCCAGCCCGATCAGTCGCACGACCAGCACGAGCACCCCACCCCCGGCTCTCACCAACTCCACTGACCAGAGCTTTTCAAGATGGCAACGTGTCGGTGAGGACTATGAACGCGGCTTGACGCGGACCATCAAGCCGCGTTTCACAGCCCCATTCAGGACTCGGATCCCGCACCTCGTGCCCGCAGCCGAGCCGCTCACTGAGCCCTCGGCGTCGCCTGATTCGTCGTAAGATCTTCCACTGGTGGTCGACATAGCTTGCGGGGGGGCGAACATGGAAAAGCCGGATGACCGCATCACATCCGTCCTGCGCTTCGCCGCAGAACTCGTCGCCTGGGTGGCCACCCCGTGGGCCTTGTCCACGTACTCATGGCTGCTCGCCGTCCTGGCCGTGGTGGTACTGATCGGACTGCCGGCCGTCTTCTCCACTCCGGGGGACAAGACGCACGTAATCATCCCCGTCTCCGGCACGGTCACGATCCTGCTCGTATTGCTCCAGCTCGCTGCGGCCCTGATCGCCGCATGGTCGGCATGGCCCGCCTACGCGGCAGTCCTCGTTTCCCTCCTCGTGGCCACCACCCTGGTAACGGAACGCCATCGCTGGCGGTGGCTGGTCTCCACGGACCGGCACACCGGCTGAGCGGCGCCGGGCAGCGCCGACCCGTACAGGAGACGGTGGGCCACACCTCGGCCGGAGCCGACCCGCCGGCCACGCCCTGCCCTTGCTCTTCCCGCTGGTGAGCTGGACCTGGTCATAGCGTGGCATCGGCCGACGGAGCGAAAGCTCGCAGGGCGCTGCGGAACCGGCGTGACGTGATCCAAGGCGCCGGTCCCCTGGTCACTACCCACAAAGAAGGAGCACGGTGATTGACGAGGGCGAGAGCCCTTCACCGCTACGGGCTGCACCCCGCCAGGGCGAGCCTCGACGAGATTCGCGAGCTGCTCATCGTGCAAAACCGGTGGGAGCAGGGGGCTCAGGGGGACGGTGACACCGAGCTGATGAAGCTCTGCTGCATACAGCTGTTCAATACCGGTGCTCTCGACGATGTACTGCTCATCTGGAAGGCCAAGTCCGCCAGCATGGACGCCGACTGCTCGGTTGACATCCAGTTGCTGTCCGGGAGCGGGCTGGCCACGACCAAGGCGTACCTGGCGTCTCAACCTCTGCCCGAAGCCAAAGCGGCGCTGCGGCGATTGCTCGGCGCTGAGGAGGCCGGCGACTTCGAAGCTACTCCGTCGAGGGGCACTCAGCCCAGTGCGCCGTGTACTACTCGCTGTGAGGCATGGTGCTGGTAGGACTCCGTCAGGTCTTTCTGTCGGTCGTGTTGAGCGGCATGGTGGGTGTGTGGACGCACATGAAGTGAACCGTGTTCGGGCGAAGTTGGCGTTATTCGTGGCTGATGTGTTCTCCGCGGTGCCGCGGAAGGACCAACGGTCCAAGGGTGACTGCTGTCTGCGGGGACTGATGATGGACGGCCGCCGCACGTCCATCCAGGCCATGGCCTCGCGGCTGCCGGACGGCAATGAGCGCGCGGGGGCTGTACGGGAGGGCCGGGGCACTCTGGACGTGACGGGATGGAACACGGCGGCCGGGGAGATGAATACTGCCCTGGAGGAATTCATCCGGCTTGCGCAGGAGACGATTGCAGTCGACTGAAATGAAAGTGCCCACCCCCAGGAAGGAGGCTGCGTCGGAAGACCGGGCTGCCCGCCGGCGAGGTTCCCTCATCTGCGTTGTATCGATGCGGCTTGGGGGCCGCCGGCCGACTGCCCTCTCCGCGTGACGTCGGGTGGCGAAGGCAGCGACCTCGTTGAGCCGGGCCGCCCGGCTGGCTTCGAGGGCTTCCAGCGCGCGTAGCAGGACCGCGGGTCTCTGCGCATTCGGGAGAAAGGAGGGCCGTTGCAGCGAGGTAGGCCCAGGTCGCGATGAAGCCCAGCAGACAATAGTGCCCAACGGCATACCCGAGGGCGGTGCGCCGTCGGGCGAGTGGCAACTGCTCGGCGCGCACTCTGCGGGCGTATGCTCCGAAACCCATCCGGTGACCTCAGCCTTCGGCCTCCGCCACCCCGATCGGGCGGGACACGCCCGTTCCGCCCAGCCCGCGGTACCCGCCTGGGTTTTTGCTGTCCGAAAGGTACTGCTCGTGCTCACGCGGCCCCGGCACGACCGGCGGCACTGCCGACCTCGATTCTGCGGAGCTTTCCGGCCGAACTCCCCCACCTGAAGGATCCCCTGACCCCTGACTCTGCCCAGACCTGCAAATCGTCGGCGCCGAACACGTTGTGTCTACAAGCCGTCGGGCCGGCTTTCCAGCAGGTGCTCGCCGGCGCGGTTCAACAGGCCCTGGACCCGAACTGGTGCTTCGCTCGTGAAGTCGTGACCTACCGGATGAGCCGCCGAGCTCACGTGCCCTGGCCTACTTCGTCATGGTGAACTGGTAGCACTCGCCGTGGTTCAGATAGTGGTATTCGATGGGCACCGAGGACGCGGCGGCGGACTGCTTGAAATCTTCCAACCCTGACAGGAACACCGAAAAGTCGTTGTAATGGATCGGGATCGCCGTGCGCGGCCTGACGATCTCCGCACACCTGACGGCCTGGGCCCCGGTCATGGTCACCACAGTGAGGGCACCGGGCAAGCATGCGACCTGGCGGCGCGGTCAGCCCTTGACCGTCATGCTCTCGACAGCGGGAAACCCCTTGTCCCACCAATGTCCATAACGCCGGTAGATAGATGGATCACGGTTGACGAGCAGCGCTGACAGCCTCTCTGCCTCCTCCGTCAGACCTTGCCACGCGGCCTTGCCGAGCTTGCGGAACGTGGTCAGCTCCAGCCCGCCGTCCGCTGCACGCCACACTCCGGCGACCTGCCCGTCGACGAGCAGACAGGGCAGCACGTCGCCGTTGCGCCGGACGACCAGCGGCCGGTACTCCGCAGGCATGACCCGACCGGGGACGACGTGGGCCAACAGCGTGCTGTCCCACATCGGCAGCAGCCTCGGCGGCGCCGGGGTGTCCTCGGCGGGCACGGCAGCGTCCACGAGGTCGAACATGGCGGCGCGGCCCTGTCACCCGTACCACCTGGTCGCGGAGCTCGTTCAGCGCCTGGGTTATCGCGTGCCGCGTCAGCAGGGTGAATCGGGCGAAGTCCTGGGCCGACGCAGGCCCGAACGCTCGTAGGTAGGCAAGCAGCAGCCGCTGGACCCCAGCGTCCGCTTCCTGTGGAGCGGACCCAGTGGCCGCCGGGGAGACGCGGTAGGTGTTCGGCTGTGTGAACGACCACGGGCCGCCCGTCGGCACATGATGCACGGGCGCGTACGTGCGCAGCGCCCACCACACACGGTGCGCGTGCTCGCCGAACCTCCCCGTGACGTCGTCCTCCACCTCGGCGCCGGTGCGGGGCCGCTTCAGGAACCTGGCGAGCTCCGGGAGTAGCACGTCAGCGTCGGTGGGGGCCAGTCCTGTCGCGGTGAAACGTCGGTCATACAGCCGCGACGCCCGCAGAGTGCTCAGCATGGCAGCGCGATAGGGCTCGTAGTCCTCGGCATGGACGGCGTGCAGCGTGATCCGCATGAGGGTTGCCTTCACGATGCGGCGGTCCGCGAACGCCGCATCGAGATCCTCAGGCGCGAAGTCCTGCACGCGATTCCATAACGCCAGTTACGGCGATGCCGGCGCTTGCGCCTGGAGAGCACAGATCCGGCAAACAGCCTCCGCCACGTCGAGGCGTTGGCGTTCGAGCAAGAGCTGACGGTCCAAGGTGGCCAGGGCGAGCTGTCGAGCAGTGAGTATCACGCCCGGATTATGTCTCCCCCGGCCGTCCCAGGGGCCAGCCGCCCGTCTTCCGCCAGCCTGTCAGCAGTTCAGAGCTCCGCGGTCAATAACTTGCCAGTTGCAGTCGGCGGAGCCGAGATTAAGGACTACGAACGCGGCTTGACGTGGATCAAGCCGTCGTTTCTGTGGATGATGTACCGCTGTGGCTGGGGCGCGAAAGCGGGGCAGGAGACCGTGCTCGCTGTCGAGATCAACCGTGACGGCTTCGAGTGGGCGCTGCGCCACGCGTGTCTGTCGAGTTACGTCCCCGGGGTGCATCCCGACCGAGCCACCTGGCACCGTCAGTTGAAGCGGGCGCCTGCTCGCGTGCAGTGGGACACCGAGCGGGACCTGCACCTACAGCCCCTGCCGTACCGGTCCCTGCCCGATCGGTGTGGCTGAGTTCTCCGAGGAGTAAGCGCCTTCGCCACCTCATCGCGATCCCGGACGGGGCTACGCATGTGGGCGTCGTCGCCGTCAGCAGTACCTTCCGGGCAGCGGAACCCCGAACGGCGCCACGGCCGGCCGACACCCGAGGTTCCTTTCCCGAGAACCGTCCCGGCTTCGACAAGGTGACGACGGCCGCGTTCTTCTCGGCGGGGAGCCGACAGGGCGAGGCGCCGTTCCACGACAGCCGCATCGAACTGTGTTCGGGGAGATCGACATACTCCGGTGGCACCGGGGAGGTATGTGGCACGCCGAACGCACCCCAGGCCCGGTGCGTCATAGGAGCGGTACGCCGCGAGCCCACACCGCGGAGCTTGTGCTCGTCACCGTCGAACCCAGGGGGACCCATGCCCGCACGCACCGCGCAACTGCTCCTCGTCCTCGCCCTGCTTGCCGCAGCGGGCGGGGCCGTCACCGGCTGCGAACAGGGCAGCGGTCGTGGCGCTCAGTCCCGCGTCCCCGGCCACAGCCCGGTGGCGGAGGCCCGCGCTCGTCAGGTCGCCGACGCCTGGGACGGCTCCGAGGCCGCCCGGGCTTGGCGGAAGGGCTACTACCCGATCGGAGAGGGGGTCCAGCTGCCCGAGGGCGCCTTCCACAACGAAGCTGACAAACAAGCCTACGGGACCCAGAACTTCGTCCTGCGCGGTCGACTCCCCGCCCTGCCGCGGAAGAACGGCCGGGTGAAGTGGGAGAGCGGGGGCTCGCTCACGCTGCCGCTGATGGAGACGCGGCAGGCGTACGAGTCAGTGGCCCGCGGCGGCAACGACGGACCGCACTTGACCGTGACCGGGGCGAAGCTGGGTGAGATGACCCTGGCCACCAGCCGCGGCCCGGCCACCGTCCCGGCCTGGCTTTTCACCCTGGACGGCTACGACACTCCGCTCAAGCGGGCCGCCGTCCGTCCCTCGAAGCCTCCCACGCCGCCGATCGAGCCGGTCGCGGAGGGGCCCGGCGCCACGTTGCAGCCGCTTCAGCAACTGGTCGGGTCGGCGAGGGACGGACGGTCCGTCACGGTTGCGGCCGGCCACGGGGCCTGCGATGACGGTCCTGCCGTGGACGTGCTCGAGACGGGCGGGAGTGTGGTGCTGTCCGCGTCCGTCGTCGGGACGAAGGACGGTTCCTGCACCCGCCAGTTGCTCAGCGAGAGGATGACGGTGATGCTGGACCGGCCGCTCGGCGACCGCGTGCTCCTGGACGCGTTCACCGGTCGGCCGGTGCCGTACGGACGGCCATAGAGGGCTCACCGAGCTGGAGCTGGGCAGGGGAGCCCCGGTCGGCGGAGGCCACGGTGCCCGAGGTGGGTGCGTCGTGGTCCCCGGCGGCCCGTTCCACGAACGGCCGGTCACGGCACGAAGCCTGATCGCACGTCCGCACGCGCCCTCGTGCCGGTCCCTCCGCCGGACGGGGTGATCAGCGGGAGCACCCGACAGACGTGCCGGGCTGAGAAATTCGATTGCCCCTGACCGGCCGATGCGCGCTAATACGGCGCATGGCCGATATCCAGGGCACATACGACAATCTGTGCACCGCGGTGCCGAATGCGCTGGCCGGGTTGCTGGACGACGGAGACGCAGGTGTCTCGGTCGCGGTCTTCGTGGACGGTGAGCCGGTGGCGGACGTCTGGGGTGGGTTCGCCGGCGCGGACCGCACAGTCCCGTGGCAGCGGGACACGATCACCAATGTCTGGTCCGTCACCAAGACGATGACGGCACTGGGCGCGCTGATCCTGGCCGACCGCGGCGAGCTCGATCCGACCGCACCGGTCGGCCGGTACTGGCCTGAGTTCGCCACGGCAGGCAAGGCAAAGGTGCTGGTGCGGCACCTGCTCTCGCACACCGCAGGTCTGCCCGACTGGGCCGGGCCGATCGACGAGCTCTACGACTGGCCGTCCGTCCCGGCACGACTGGCTGCGCAGACGCCGCAATGGGAACCGGGAAGCGCGGCCGGATACCACTCGCTCACCCAGGGATTTCTCGTGGGCGAGGTCGTACGCCGGATCACGGGCCGGAACGTGGGCGAGTTCTTCGCGGAGGAGGTGGCGGGACCGCTGGGCGCCGACTTCCACATCGGGCTCCCCGCCGAGCACGACCACCGGGCGGCGCTCGCCGTCCCGCCGCCTGCCCGGGGCGAGGACTATGCCGCCGGCGCACCCGGCGGCAGCGCGTCCCCGAATGCCGGCACCACCGTACGGGTCCGTGACGGGAACAGCGTGGCCTGGCGTCGCGCGCAGATCCCCGCGGCGAGCGGCTTCGGCAGGGCCCGCTCGGTCGCCCTCATGCAGTCGGTGATGGCCTGGGGAGGAGCGGTGCGCGGGGTGCGACTGCTGTCGCAGGCGGGCAGTGACCGTGCGAGGGAGGAGCAGTTCAGCGGCGAGGACCGCATCCTGGGCATGCCGGTCCGTTACGGGCTGGGCTACGGGCTGTTCGGCAACACCTTCGGGTGGGGCGGTTGGGGCGGCTCGATCGTCGTGATCGATCCCGAGGTCCGTATGGCGGTGGCGTACACGAATCAGATGCGCGAACCCGCGGAGGACAACCGGGGACTGGAGCTTGTGATGGCCGCATACGACGGGCTCAAGGGTCTGCAGAGATGATCCGACCGGTCGCATGGCGATACGGGTTCGCCGGGACGGGCCCGTTCTGCCCGGTCGGCGTGACGAAGGCCGACGGGTGAGCGCCGGGGTGGCGCCCTCGTCGCTCGCGGCGCTGTGGCGGGAACGACGGCCGGCGGGCCCGCCCGTCGCACACACATTCCGCAGTTCGTACGCCGACCGCTGGGTACGCTTCCACAGTCTTCCCGGTTCGAAGCGCTACCCGGAGTCCGAGGACGAGTACGCGACCGTTCTCGAGCGGTACAACACGGTCCTCGACGAGTTGTACACGGGCGCGGAGGTGTTCGTCGTGACCATGGACTGGTCGAGCACACCGGACGGGCCGGCCGGCCATGCGACACCACGGCAAGAGCTCCACCCCGGCGGCGTCCGCTGGTGGATCGAATCGGAACAGGACGACACCGACCCCGAGTTCCACACCCACATCCGCCTGTACGCCGACCGACGCCCGTGGCGACAGGGCTGCGTCGACGCGCTGTTGCGCGCCGTGGCCGACGAGGCGCTCGTCCACGTCTTCGTCACCGACACGGAAGTCCGACGCATCCACCACCCTTACGACGGCGGTGCCGACGTCGTCCTCACCACGCCCGCCGAACGGGACCGGCTCCGCGGCCGGCACACCGACTGGCTCTCCACCCACCCGTCCGGCCTCTGACGAAGATCTCCCGTTCCGGACGACGGATAGGCTCACGGCATGGACGTCCGCGTAGAGGTGTCACGGGAAGCGAGTCGGGAACTCGCCGATGCCTTCGGCCGGCTGCTGCCGCAGCTGTCCGCGACCGCGAAGCCGCTCGATCACGAAGCGGTCGAGCGGATGGCGATGCGTGACGCGAACACCGTGCTCGTCACTCGGACAACGCACGGGATCGTCGGCACCCTGACCCTGGTGCTGTTGCCGCTGCCTTCCGGCTTGCGGGCCCGCGTCGAAGACGTCGTCGTGGACGCCGTCGCCCGGAGCCAGTGTGTCGCCGGCGCCCTCACCCAGGAGGCCCTGCGGAACGCCCCGGCGGCGGGCGCCCGGACGGTCGATCTCACATCGCGGCCGGACCGTGCGGCGGCGAACCGCCTCTACGAGCGCCTCGGCTTCGAGCGTCGTCAGTCGACGGTGTACCGCTTCACAATCGACCGGTAGGGCGTCCACGGACCCTGATCCGCAGGGCGCGTCCCGGGGGCGGTGCGGAGACCTCGCCGTGTGCGGGGTTCAACGGGCCCGGTGGCGTGGCCTGTGCCGCGCGAAAGCCACTGGCCGTCCCACCACGCCGGCCCACCGTGTACGCCATGGAAGAACCGCACCATGAGATCCAGAAGTCTCGTTGGAGCCCATGAAGTGGCGGACAGCAACCAGCAGTTCCCCTCGCGTCACGCCTGCGGCTCGCGGCGCGGTTCCGGGGGGTGGATGCGGTGGGTCGGCTCGCGGTCCCGTGTGGACTTGGCCGTTCTCCACAACAACAGACAGCACAGGGCCGTCACTGTCAGACCGAGCAGCCACACGACTACCAGGCCGACTGCCACACCGAGTGAGCGATGGCCATGGTGCATAGCGAACGTTGTCGGAGCAGCCCCTGCGAGTGCGAGCACTGCCACCCCTGGGTAGGTGACGAAGTACGCGTAGATCCACAGCAACCCCGGTATGCCGAACCTCGCGGGATTCCGGGCGACCCAGGACTCCCAGCCGAGACCGCCGGGTATGCGTGGGCTCAGGTGCTCGCGGATGTAGCGGCCCAACTGCCCGATGCCGACGTGGTCCTCGACAAAGCGCGAGCACAGCAAGTACGTACTGACCGGAACGATCAACAGGAACCCGCTCCGGGAGGTACCGGTGAGGGCGAAACTGAACACCGCTCCTGAGATGGTCAGTTGCAACGCCAGGACGTTGTGCTGAGTGGCCTGCCGCTGAATGATCTCCTGCCTCAAGGCTGTGAATTCCGCCAGCGGCCCTTCGGTACCGTGCTCCGTTGATGCGCTCACCGACTACCCCCGATCGTCCACCGGACAGCTCTCTGACCGCGCAGGGGTCAGCATCACCAGGCAGAGAGAGCTCCGCAAGACCGACCGACACCGCCCGCCGAGAGACACGTCCGCCAATGTCCGAGTAGGCCTGCTGAGGGACACCAGGGGAGAGATCGTCCGCGTCGAAGGAGGTCTCGCTTCGACCGGCTCCGCGCCCGGCCCCCTACCGGCTCGCCCGCCCCTCCTTCCTCGGGGCCTGCCGGGGAAGGATTGCCGGGCTGCGGTTGTCTCGCAGGGTCGACGCGGGGGTCGTTCACCCGTGGGGCCGTTACCTCCTCCGCCGCCCCGGCCGCGGTGACCACGGTGCGGGGCCGATGGTAGCCGTTACGGACCATCAGGTGTCGGCCGGACTCGCCGGTCTTGACCGCCAACTCGACTATGTACGGGTCGACTTCGGCTTCCAGTGCCGCGGCGAGCATCCGGCGGGCGTCCTCGCGGACAATCTCATCGATCAGGGTCCGGACTGGGGGGAGCCGTCGTCGGTGACTACGCTGAGCACGGGCGTGCCTTCCCGACCCGCGCTGCAACGCGGGCCTACTCGGTGACCATCACAGGATCATTCGGGAAGGTACGCTCTCGCATGCCTTCCCGGAACCGATCCACAGGCTTTGAGCATTGCTCTCGACGTCTTCGGAGGCGGGAGAACGCCTGAGCCCTACGGGTGCGGGCACGTTCGATGTCAGTGGGCCCTTCTAGGCTGCCAGCCATGAGCAGATGGATGGGGAACACCCAGGTCCTGGCAGAACAGGCCGCTCAGTACCGGACCCTCGCAGAGCGCGGCGATCTGCCTGAGCTGTCTCGCGCCGTCATGCGGGCCGCCTGCAACAACGGCTCCATGACGGGTGTGGGGACCGTGAACATGGAGCTCCTACGGGCACTGCCCGACAAGGACCGGCTGGAGCTCGCCTACATATGGGCCCGTTGGTACGCCCGCGTGGAAGACGACTGGTCGGCCGAGGAGTTCAGGCGGGATCCGGGATACCTCCGCACCGAGCTGCTCATGGTCGCTTCCGGAGTCGTCCGTGGCCTCGACGGGGGCCTGTTGGCCGCCGAACGCCACGAGGAGCTCTCCGGGTTGAGGGACCAGTACCTCATCTGGTCGACCCACCGGATCTGGGAATTGGCCGACGCGGAACTCGCAGCCGGGCGTACTCCCGACACGGCCATCCTGGCCACCTTCCGGCGTACACGTGCGACGGCGAACCTGCCCGGCTTCCGTCGCACGCAGGCGGCCGCGAACGGCGCGGAACCTGGAATGCGGAACCTACTGGCTCATTTTCCTGGTCCGGTGCTCAATCCCGGTGAACCGTGGGCCGACGCGGCTCTCAAGGAAGCAACTGCCGGAGGAGAGCCATGGCAGCGGCTGCTGGAGCATGCGGCGCCCGCGACGGCAGACGCACCATCGGCGAAGTGGAGACGGACCGGATCGGCCCTGCTGGACGCCGTTGGCCCGGAGGAGGCGCGACGAGCAGTACTGAGGTGGTTGGAGCTGGCTCATCTGGGTCGAACCGTCCCGCTTCTGGGTCATCCGCACCTCCCGTTCGATATGAACGCGTGTTTCGACCCCTACAACTCCCACGTGCTACGGGGACTCGCTTGGATGCTTTCCCTCCTTCCGCCTCGGCCGGACAGCGTCCATGCCCTCGTCGGCCTCGTCGAGACCTCTCTGGACCATCGGTCCGAAGACGCTCCCCGTACGCCTCAGGTGGCTGAGGCGGGCATCGTCGCGCTGGCTCTGCTCGGGAACCGGGCAGCACGGACGGAGCTGGAGACCCTGAGCAGATGGGTCACGCACGAGGGCACGTCGCGGCGCATAGACAAAGCACTCGCGGTGCTCTGATCAGGCAGCGGCCGCTTTCGTCAATACCTGGATCACCACGCCGTCGGCCACATCGAACGACCAGGACGAGGAGCGTTTTCCGACCGGCCGGACCCGCCCCGACAGCGGCGGCGCCACGGCGAAGAGAGACCCTTGCAGGCGTTTCAAGACCCGGGGACGACCGCGGCCTTGCCGGAGAAGGGGCTCCGAACAATGCTCGACGTGGGTCATCAAGCCTCGTTCATGGACCCCGCCAGCGCAGCAGCATCGGGACCCCAAGTCCTGGATCTACTCAACCTCGATGCCGAAATCCTGAACCAGTTCCTCCAAGCCGCCCGTGTAGCCCTTGCCGCCCAGTACGAAGTCCCAGTCCCCGTTCGACCTGCGGCGGAAGGAGCCGAGCACCAAGGCGGTTTCACGCGGTCGGCCGTCGGAGACCTCCAGACGTCCCAACTCCGCCAGCGTCGGGTCGAGCAGGCGGATGCAGGCGTCCGTGAAGCCGGCGAGATCGGCGTCGGGGTTGATCTCTGGGTCGATGGCGGCCACGAGTACGAACCGGTCAGCCTCATCCGGCAACCCGTCGAAGGCGACGCAGATCGCGGCCTTGTCGGGTGCAGTGGCGGGAAGGACGCGTACGGCGCCGTCCGGCGTCTGCGGGTTGTTGAAGAAGACGAAGTGATCGTCGCTGAGGATCCGATTGCCTCGGCAGACGAGAGCACACACGTCCAAGGCGGCGCTTCCGGTCCACGACATGCCCAGGACGTTGTAGTCGTCGGGCAGTCGAGTGTCCGGAACTGACGGCGTCGACTGCGTTGCAGCTCGACGGGCACCATCGCCCAGGCGCCCACGGAGACCATGACGATGGAGCAGGTCGACGAGTTCGGTTCCCGAGATCAGTTCCAGCGGCTTGCCGTGGGCGAAGGTGTGCGAGCCAGGGCCGAACCCTGATGTCGTCACGAGCACGCCCTTGTTGGCACCGGCGTCCTGCACGGTTCCGTACAAGTCACGTACAGCGGTGGGTGGCACCGTGTTGCGGTAGCGCTTCACCTGCACGACGATCTTGCCGCCTCGGATGGGTGTTGGATCCAGTGCGTCGACGTCCACCCCACCATCATTTGAGCGTTGGGTAGTGACCGCCTGCATCCCCATGGCCCGGAAGAGATCGGCAACGAGATTCTCGAAGGCGATCGGATCCATCGCGTACAGGTCGGGCTCCTCATCGCTGCCATGCGTGACCACACGGTTCCCGACTTCCTGCGGCCGGCGACTCGGCCGCACCGGCGTGAGTTGGTCGGGGCGAGCAGAGAGTTGCCCGCGCAGTGCATCGGCCAGGCAACTGCCGGCGTCCACCTGTGCCAGGTGCAGGTCGCGGAACGTCGAGCGCGGAGCCATGACGGTTGCCAGGTAGATGCTTCCCGGTCGGCCCGTCGTAGGGTCATGCCCATCGACGAACCCGTTCAAGGTCACCGTCTCGAGCGCGCCCTGCTCATCCGCCGCAAAGAGTTCGTGCAGGACCAGCAGCGTGCACTGCGCCAATACCTCCCGGTATAGGGCCCGACGTTGGCCTACTGGCCGGTGAGTCTCCTTGTCCTGGTCCACCCCGGGCATGTACCGAACAGACTTGGTCTCCGGGACGACGCTGTAGGAGGGCAGCTCCCAATCCAGCACCAACTGTCCGGCTGCCGAGTCATAGGCCGCTGCCACCTGGCGTGGGAATCCCTCTGGCCATGCAGTCGAGGCGTAGAGAGCGGCGGAAAAGTACTCGACCACAGAATCGGGATCGCGGCGCCTCACTCCTTCGGTCAGATCGACGACGCCGGCGTTGTGTCGCCGCACCTCGGCCAGCTGGGCATCGGCCCACTGCTGGTACTCCCGCTGGTACGACGCCAACTGTTGCCGCCGCTGGGCCTCCGCCGCCTGGGCCACCTGCCAGTCCCGCTCGAAGCGCGACCGGGCTTCGACCTGCGCCTGAGCCCGGCGACTGGCAGTCCACCCGCTCTGCGTTCGGTAATGATCGAAGTTCGGCATGGGTACGGGCTGCGCCAATGCTCCTGGAGCGAAGGGCTGGATCTCTTCAGGCCGTATGAGAGAGGAGGCCCTGAAAGCTGGAGCCTGACAACCCGAGGCGAGAAGACCTTGCAGCGACGAAACTTGTGCGTCCAGTTCCTCAGTACGACGTAGCGCC
>NZ_JAYWVC010000202.1:0-13868 GCF_036281785.1 Streptomyces chiangmaiensis
TCAGAACTCCTAACAGAATGGCAGTCTTTGCTAGGGAATGCTGGGGTCTGATGGAGCGTTAGCCAGGGACGCCGAAAGTGGCGGGCACGTTCCAGGGCCATGGCCAAGCCGGGCGCGTGGTCGGCGCGCACGGCGTACCGGTGCGGCAGCTGTTGTCGGCCCCGCCGCGCGCGGCGGGGAATGCCAGGTTAGTGTCTACGATGATGTGAATGTCCCCTGTACACAAGGGAGTTAATGCAGATGTCGGAGGCGTCCGGGGTGCCGGGTCCGACCCGTCGCAGCAAGGGTGAGGGTCGGTCGATTGTTCTGGTGCACGGCAACTCTTCCTCGTCGCGCATCTGGCAGGCCGTGCTCGACAGCCCGTTCGGCGCGCGATACCGGTGTCTAGCCCCGGACCTGCCCGGGCACGGCGACGCGGCCCCGCCCGCGGCCGGGCCGGACGACTACTCGGTACCGGGCTTCGCTGCGATGGTGGCCGCGTTCGTCCGGGAGGAGGGTCTGCGGGACGTGGTGCTGGTCGGATGGAGCCTGGGGGGTCACGTGGTGCTTGAGGCCGCCGACGCGCTCGGTGACGTAGTGGCTGGCTTCGCCGTGTTCGGGACTCCACCTGTGCGGGATGGCTCGTCGTTCGCGGAGGCGTACCTGGCGGACTCGCCGCTCGGTATCGGTTTCCAGGAGACGATCACCCGCAGGAGGCCCGTACCTACGCTGCTGGCCTCCTGGCCCCTGGTTCCGCGGTTTCCGTGGAGTCCCTGGTTGAGGACATTCTCGCCACCGACCCGGCTGTCCGGGCCGGTATCGCCCGCAGCATCGCCGAGGGGCGCTTCGCGGACGAGGTGGCCCTCGTCGAGCGCCTCAACCGCCCGCTGGCCGTTCTACACGGGGGCGGGGAGCAGTTCGTCAATCTCGCCTACCTGGAGGCATTGACCGCCCCGACCCTGTGGCGCGGCGCCGTCCAGGTCGTCCCCGGCGCCGGCCACGCGGTCCAGGTCGACCGTCCCGAGCTTCTCGCGGACCTGCTGGACGCGTTCGTCCGCGACCTGCCGTAGGCCGGCCGCCCACACGACCACCCGAAGACGATTCCGCCGCACGGCGGGGAGCAGAGGAGAGCGTACTTTCGTGTCCGACGAAACAACGTCCGTCATCTCTGCGGTCCTTGCCGGCCTCGCGGGAATCCGCGGCGACGTGGAGGACTGGTACCGAGACCTGCATGCTCATCCCGAACTCGGCTTCGGGGAAATCCGCACCTCGTCGCTGGTCGCCGCTTTCCGCTGACGGTCAACGACCGCGAGGTGACCGAACGGGTCGCGGTCGCGTTCGGCCGGCACTTCGGCGAGGCGGCCCGGACCGCTGATCCCCTCACGCCCAGCGATGACTTCACCGAGATCCCTCACGCCCTCGGTGTTCCCTCCACCTTCTGGGTGATCGGCGGCACCGACCCCGCAGCCTACGCGGCGGCCGAGCGGGCCGGGACCCTCGTCCAGGACATCCCCGTCAACCACAGCCCCCGCTTCGCTCCGGTGCTCCAGCCCACGCTGGATACGGGCGTCCGCGCGCTCGTCGTTGCCGCGCTGGCATGGCTGGCGTCCGGCACACAGGCCTCTTGACGCCGTCGGCCTACAAACTCTTAACAGAATGGCCTCGGAATGCTGACGGATGCTCAGTTGCTGATCGATGCATGAGGAGGGGTGAGCAGCCGCTGTGGAACGTGTCCGATGGCTTGTGGGCACGGATCGAGCCGGTTGTGCCGCGCCGCACGGATCACCCTGAACGGTAAGCGCCTGGACGATCGGAAAGTCCTGTGCGGGATCCTGTTCGTGCTGTACACCGGCATTCCGTGGGGGTTCCTGCCGCAGGAGCTCGGCTTCGGTGCCGGCATGACCTGCTGGCGACGCCTGCGCGACTGGAACGAGGCGGGCGTCTGGCAGCGTCTGCACGAGTCGCTCCTGGCTGAACTGAACGCCGCCGGCGCGCTGGACTGGTCGAGGGCGGTGATCGACGGCTCGCACGTCAGGGCGCTCAAAGGCGGCCCAAAACCGGACTGAGCCCGGTCGACCGTGCCCGAACAGGCTCCAAGCACCATCTGATCACCGAAGGGCACGGCATCCCGCTGGCGGTATCGCTGACCGGCGGAAACCGTTACGGCGGGAAACGAAGACCTCCGTGCGGTGCAGTCTTAGACAGCTCCACCACATCGGAGGTTTTCGCCTTGATCAAGACCCTGCACCCGTCAACGACACTCGCGGTCAATACAGCTAGCGCCGTTCGCGCGGTCCGACCACGCGGAAACTCGCCCTGCAGACACGGACCTTGCTCCTTACGTGGTGTGGGCCGGGAGTAGCCTGGCCGCTACCGGGCATTGCAGCGGTGGTCTTTCAAGGGAGCAATTTTTCCACACCTGCAGCGCCCTCTTCGTTGAGAAGGTGGCGTGCCTGTTCAAGCCTCTCCGGTGTGATGTCGTGACCAGATGCCAGTACTACATCTTCTGGGTCGGGCAACTGTTCCGTGCCGGTGTGGAGGACCACATCTGGAGTTGGCTCTCCCCACTCATCGGCGTATGCGCCTTCAGGCATTGTGTCTCCTACGTTCGAACAGGTGTGACAGGCGTCGCTCCGCGCCATGCTCAGCGCGAGAGCTCGGCCGTGCAAGTGCTGGCAACTTCACTGATCGCTCGGGCTCTCGTGCTGTGCTGGTTCGCAGCCCAGGCAAACGCTTCTGCCAGGTCCTTCAAGGATGCTGCGACCGCTCCATGATCCTTGTGCCCTTCCTGCTGTCGTGCTTGAGACGCGATGGCCTCGAAGAGCGCCGCTTGAGCATTCTCTTGCACCGTAGAGTTGACATTGCTCACGATGTCCTCCGAATTCCTGTCCGGGCACAAAATTCAGACCCAGCCTCACGCTAGCTCTCGGAAACTGATGCACCTGGCAAGCGAGGGTCAGCGCAGGGTCGATCAGCACGTTGTTTCTCCGCAAATTGTATTGCAGCTTTGATCTACAGCTCATCTATGCGGGATCGGCGTCCTTCGTGGAGAGTTGAGCCGCTCCGCAGCTGCACTCCTCTTTCGGGCTTGGGATGGGCGGCCTGCCTCAAGTGCGGTGTGGCACACGCTCCCGGACGCGACTGCCTCCGGTGCGATGTAGACAAAGATCCCCGAGGCGTTCCTCTTCGATCGAGTTCCGTGCCCGATGCTCGGGGGTCGCGCAGCTAGCACGTGTGTGTCGGATGGCGTCGAGATTGGTCGATGCACCACACCCTCAGCCGGATACCAACGCCACGCGCTTGAAGGCTCCCCCCCTTCAGGGAGGGGAGCCTTCAACAGCTTGGACGGTGGCCTTCGGCGGTCAGTGCACGAGCAGGTGTGCGCGGTCGTCCTAGCTGTTGGCTAACCCCCTCAACTCCGCGTCGAAAGTCCCCCACACCTTGCGCCTGGTGTCCTCACAGGCCTTCTGGTAGGGCACAGCACGTTGAAGCACGAGGTCATCGGGAGGGTCGGTCGTCCCTGGCGGGAGCCCCCGTCCTCGATAGCAGGAGCGGCACGTTAACCGCATGGGACCTTCGTCGAGGCCGGGACATGGAGCGGCTACCCGAAGCGGCCGGAGACATAGGCTTCCGTGCGTGGATGGCTCGGGTTGGAGAAGATCTTTACGGTGTCGTCCATTTCGACGAGCCGGCCTGGCTGCCCCACCTGTTCGAGGTCGAAGAAGGCCGTCCTGTCACTGACGCGCGCGGCTTGCTGCATGTTGTGGGTGACGATCACGATGGTGTACTTCTGCTTGAGGCTTCGGACGAGGTCCTCGATGGCGAGCGTCGAGATCGGGTCAAGCGCTGAAGCGGGTTCATCCATCAGCAGCACCTCGGGCTCAACTGCTATGGCCCGGGCGATGCACAACCGCTGCTGCTGACCCCCTGAGAGCCCGGCACCGGGTCGGTCAAGCCGGTTTTTGACCTCGTCCCAGAGACTCGCCGAGCGCAGTGATTCCTCGACGATGCCGTCGAGTTCCGATCTAGGCATGCGTCGGTTGTTGAGCGTGACGCCAGCAGCGACGTTGCCGTATATCGACATGGTCGGAAAGGGGTTGGGCCGTTGGAAGACCATGCCGACCGTGCGCCTCACCTGGACGGGGTCGGTTGTGGGGGCGTAGATGTCTTCGCCGTCGAGGAGCACGGCGCCTTCGACGCGCCCACCGGGTGTCGCCTCGTGAAGGCGGTTCAGCGTCCGCAAGACTGTCGACTTGCCTGTCCCCGACGGGCCTATGAACGCGGTGACGCTGCAGGCCTCGATCGACAAATCCACGTCGGCAACGGCAAGGAACGTCCCGTAGTAGACGTACAGGCCTTTTACGTCGACACGTTTCCCCACCTGAATCTCCTGCCTGCAAACGTCGAAAAAGAGGACCATTTCGTCCGGAGTGTAGGAGTCCGCTCAGGCTGCGCGCAACCGTCATGGCGATGGACCGACCCGGCTGCTCCATCGAAGAATGCCCCCGCGACCAGCGGAAACGGACAGGACGGCTGACTGGCGGAGCTCTCGGCCGCATGAAGGGTTCTTGGGCCTGTTGCGAAAGTGTTGGTCGCCGTTCGAAGGCGCGATAGGCCAAACGGGGCAAACGCCCGAGCCGATGAGCCATGATTTGTACTGGAAGCGATCGGCTGGGGAGGAGTGTGGTTGAGCAAGACAGTGCCGGTGATCTCCGGTGACTCATAGGCGCTCGGGCTTCTCTTCATCGAAGCGGCGCGGGTTGGTGCGGAGATGCCGGCGGACCTGCGGCCCTCGTGTTGGCCGGAGTTGGAGCAGGAGCTCCGCACCCACGCGTTGGTGGGCAGCAGTCTCGCCGTCCTGCTCGATGACTTCGGCGTCGAACAGCGACAGGTACTCCTGAGCTGCGTTGTGGAGGCGGCTCGCCGGATCGAGGCCCGCGGCGGCGTGAGTCGAGACGAAGTCTCGACCTGGCCCGATTTGGAGGAGAGTGCGACCAGCTTCCTGCGTGGTGCAGAACACATCGTGGCTGCCCTGCTTGTTGAGCTGGCGAAGGCTCTGGTCGATCTGGCTGCTGGCACGCTCCCCCCCGGCTCCGGCTGAGCGTTATTGGTACTACGGAACTTCGGAGGGCCGGATCGTGCAGGGCGGATAGGGACCACCGAGGCTTCCCGACGGACATGCGGGAGGTGTACGGCGTGGAACTCCCCCGGGCGACGTGGAGACTATTGCCGCGCTGCTGGACTGGCTGGGCCTGAACTTCTGCTTCCCGGCGTAGGTGGAGGCCGGCCCCAACGGCCCGGTGCCGTTCGTCGGTTCGGTGCACCGCCCGGACGTCCCGCGCACGGGCATGGACTGGGAGATCGACGCGAGGGGCATCGAGACCCTGCTGCTGCGTCTGACGGACGAGTACGCTGCCCGCAAGCTGTACGTCACCGATAACGGCTCGGCCTACTCCGACGTCGTCCGCCCCGACGGCACGATCGACGACCTCGAGCGCCAGGAGTACCTGGTGGACCACCTGGCCGCGGTGGCCTCGGGGGCCCTCAAGGGCTCCCCGCCGGCGGGCTACTTCGCCTGGTCGTTGCTCGACGACTTCGAATGGGCGTACGGCTACAACAAGCGCTTCGGCCTGCTCCATGTGGACTACCGCACCCAGGCCCGCACGATCAAGGGCAGCGGACACCGGTACGCGGACATCATTCGCACCCACCGGACCGTACACGCCGGGCCGCCTGAGCCCGGCCCGGACGGTGGGCGGTGAGTGCGGGCGGGGGAGCCTGCGCTTACCGCGAGTGGCAGTACTCACCGCTGCCGCACATCGCTCCGACGCAAACGCCAAGCTGAGGCGGATACCGGTCGTGTGCATGGACTGGGCCCCCTTCTGGGGCGTCATGGTCCGGGGGCGAAGTCGGGGACAAGGCCGCACGACGTGGTGGGCCCCGGGCCGGGGGTTGGTGACCCCCCCCGGCCCGGGGCCGGTCAGGAAGGCGAGGACGGCAGGTCAGCCGATGGTGACCAGGGTCCCGGCGCCGTTCGGGTAGGCGACGTAGCCTGTGGCGGGCTTGTCACCGGGTATGCCCGCCCACGAGGCGGTGAGCGTCACAGGGACGCCCGGGGTGGTCGCCGGGTGGGTGGGCGACACCGTGAAGGTGCCGGGTGCGGTCGGGCCGTCCGGCGTGACCAGGTTCGACTGGAATGTGAAGGGCGTGCTCGTGGTACCCGGCGCGTTCCCGAGGGTGACCACGATGGCGATGTAGTTGCCCGGCTTGAGGGTGTTCAGGCTGACCAACGGCCGGTTCTGCTCGAGAGCGATGTCGCCGACCAGGAACGGCTGCTGACCGTCACCCGGGTTGTAGGCGATCAGCAAGGTCAGCTTGGCATCGGGGTTGTCCGGCGTCACGAAGAACTGTCCGGCCCTGGTGCCCTCGGGGACGGTGAACGCGAAGTCCTGCTCGCCGTTGTCCGGCGAGGACACCGATCCCTTGACCGAGGGGCCGACGATGGGACCGATCGCCTGGGGCGCGAGGTCCGCGGTGCCCGGCGTGACGGAGAAGGTCGTGCTGCCGCTGCCCGCGGGACCGCTCACGGCGTTCGGTGCGAGCACGCTCCACGGCGTGATGGCGATGGGGCTGCGCACCTCGGTGCCCCCGTGAGTCCATATCAGCGAGCCGGTGGTCAACTCGCCCGAGGGCGCGGTGGTCTGCTCGAAGGTGACGGTGAACTTCGCCGTCTGCCCGGCCCTGTCGAAGGTCAGGGTGGACGGCTGGACCGTGGCCTTCATTCCCGGCACGTCGACGGTGGCGCGGTAGGTGCCGGGGGCCACCGCGGTGACCTCGCGGGTGACGGTCTGCGAGCCGACCAGCTGGCCGACCGATATGGACGGGTAGTTGAGATCGCTCGGGTCGACGGCCTTCACACCGGTTTTGGTGTCGCCCCCCAGGCCCTCCAGGTAGGCCAGCCAGTCTTGCTCCGAGGAGTCGTAGACCAGGCCGGGGTTGAGCATGTCGGAGGGGTTCACCTCACCGGCGCCCTGGGCGTACACATCCGTGTTGTCCGCTCCCGACGCGGTCTTGGTGTCCACCGTGGTGGTCATCATCGCGGACTTGATCGCCATCGGCGACCAGGTGGGGTGCTGGGCGAGGTAGAGCGCGGCGAGGCCCGAGATGTGCGGCGTCGCCATCGAGGTGCCGCTCAGGAAGTCGAAGGCGTGGCCGGAGTTGGACTGGGGCGCCACCGCGGCGAGGATGCCGACGCCCGGAGCGGCGATGTCGGGCTTGAGCAGGTCGCCCTTGTTCACCACGGAGGGTCCGCGCGAGGAGAACGGCGCGATCTGCGGGTAGGGCTGGCCCGTCGTGCCGCCCGGAACCAGGCTGGCCGTGGCACCTTGCGTCGCGGCGTACGAGCGTACGGTCGCGGTGTCCGGGACGTTCAGGTGAACGGTCGGAATGGTGTGCAGATCGGAGTCGGTCTCCAGGTCGGAGGTGTTGACCAGCACCATGCCCACGCCGCCGGCCCGGGCGACCTCGGCGGACTTGGCCACCCGAGGGTTGACCCCGCGGTCGCAGACCACGATCGTGCCCGCCACCTTCGCCGGGTCCAGGGAGCTGTCCTGGCACAGCCTGGCGTCGGAGATGGCGGCGCTCGCGTTCTTCACGTTCTCGGCGAGCACCAGGGGCTTCGGGCCGACCGTCGCCTCGACCGTGGTGCTGGAGCCGACGAAGCTGTGGCCGTCGCCGAGCTTCACCGTGGCCTCGTACGGCTGGATGGTGCTGGCAGCCACCGTTGTCGTCCAGGGTGCGACGTTGTCGAGGCTGGACGAGTCCGGGCCGGAGTTGCCGGCGGCCGTGGAGACGAAGATGCCCGCGGCGGCCGCTGTGCGGAAGGCCGCCTGAATCGGGCTGTCGGGGCCGGTCTCGATGATCGACCCCGCCGAGTAGTTGAGCACGTCCACGCCGTCGGCGACGGCCTGGTCGACAGCGGCGACGATGTCGGAGCTCAGGCCCCCGGAGTCGCGGTCCGACTTGCCCGTCCAGAACGCCTTGTACACGGCGATCGCCGCGCCCGGCGCGACGCCGGAGATTTTGCCGAAGTCCCGCTCGCCCACGGTGACATCGATGCCGGCGTTACCGGCGGCCGTTGATGCGGTGTGCGAGCCGTGGCCCTCGCCGTCCCGCGGGGAGATGTAGTCGGCTCGGCGCTCCGGCGGGACGAGCGACGTCCATCCGTCGCCGAAGTATCGGGCGCTGATCACCTTGCTGTTGCAGGCGCTTGCGGTGAACTGCTCGCCGGTCTGGCAGGTCCCGGTGAACGTGCTCCCGTCGGCCTTGTGCATCACGGTCGTGGAGCCCTGCAGGTAGGGGTGGTACGGGTCCTTCGCCGTCGGGCCGGTGGTGCCCAGCGGCGAGGCGGCGAACGACGGGCTCTCCGGCCAGATTCCGGTGTCGATGTCACCGATCACCACGCCCTTGCCCGCGTTCGCGGTGCCGCCGAGCGACGCCCACAGGCCGTGCTTCCCGGAAAGGCCGAGGAAATCGGTGGAGTTCGTGTCGTCGTTCGTCTTGTTCCACGTGTCCGGGGTGACCGACACGACCCCGGGCTCACCGGCCAGCTTGACGGCCTGAGCGGCGGACAGAGTGGCGGTGAAGCCGTTCGTTGCGACGGCGTAGCGGTCCTTGACCTTGGCACCGACGGTGGCCGCGACACCGTTCTGCTGCCGCGTCAGGTGGTCGCGGTAGCGCCGCGCGTTGGCGCCGGCCACGTTCACCTTTGCGCCCTTGACCGGTGCGGTGGCGGCGATGCCGTCAACACCGCCCTGGTAGGCCACGATGGGTTGGTCGGCAAGGGTGACGAGGTACCGGCCGGCCGCCAGGTGGGACGCGGTCGGGACGGGAACGGGAGCCGCGGCGGCCGCGGGGGACTGCATGGTCGCGGGCAGGGCGGTTGCGGCGACGAGGGCGATCGTCGCGAGCGCGGCGGATCTGCCGCGTGTGGTGGGGGCCAACTCGGGATCCTCCAAGAGGGGGAGGGGCCGGAGCGGGTACTGCTCCGGCCCGTACGGCGGGCAAGCGCGAGCACAGGAGCGAGACGAGCCTGGAGGGAGCGAAGTTGACGCCTCGAACTCAATGTGTTCGCAACAATGAAGTGAACGATGCGCCACGGGACGCCGTCCAGAGGCACGGGTGGCGTCCTCTAGCCAATGGCCGAGGACGCCACGGTGTGCCGTCTGTGGTCTCCTTCTGGCACGAACCTGAGGACGAGGAGTGAGGCCGTGCTGGGCGCCCTGGGGATCAGCGACTTCGACGAGCGGATATATCGCGCCCTACTCGCACACGGCGAGATGACGACACAGGAAACCGCCGAGCGGGCCGACGTCTCGCCGGGCGGCGCACTGCGTGCGCTCGCCCGGCTCGCCGAACTCGGCCTGGTGCGCGGCACGAGCCGGGACCGTCACCAACCCGTTCGGCCCGAGGAGGCGTTGACGGCACTGTTAAACAGGCGCCGACTGGAGGCCGAGTCCGCCTTCGACAAGGTGCGCTCGGCGGTGGAGGACCTCAAACAGGAGTACCGGGCCGGGCGGCTCCGCACCGACCCGGGCAACCTCGTCGAGGTACTCAGCGGACGGGACGTCGTCATGGAACGCATGGACGAGCTCAGGCGAACGATCAGTACGCATCTGTGGGTTCTCGACAAACCTCCCTACGTGGAACGGGTCGACGGTGACCCCCACAGCAACGACGAGGAGAAGGCCCAGACCACGGAGTGGCTCCGGCGCGGTGTAGAGGTGCGCTCCATCTACTGCCCCGAGGCGATGGAGCGTCCGGGGAGGTTCGACACCGTCCTTGAACTGACCGAACTCGGCGAGAACGCCCGGCTCCTGCCGAGGCTCCCGTTCAAGCTCCACATCGTCGACCGGAAGGTCGCCCTCGTCCCGTTGATCGGTGGCGGTTACGACGGCCTCGCCGTCGTGCACCCCTCGGGACTTCTGGACGCGCTCATCGAGCTCTTCGAGGCGTACTGGGCCCGCGCCGAACCGATCCGGGCGGCCACCGCATCGCGCAACGACGGCCCCAGCCGGGAAGAGGTCCTGCTGCTGTCCATGCTCAAGGCGGGGCTCAAGGATCAGGCCATAGCACGCCAGCTGGGCTACAGCCCCCGCACCGCCACGCGGAAAATCGCCGCCCTGATGACCCGCCTCGGCGCCAGCACCCGCTTCCAGGCAGGCGTCGAAGCGACGGCGCGCCGCTGGATCTAGATGCCCCGCCCCATACCGAGGTCAATGATGCCTCACCACGTAGGACACGGTTAGACGTCGTCTCATTTGGTGAGTCTGCGGTAGCAGATGAGGCTGCAGGCGATGGCGGTGAAGGCCAGGAACTGCTCCGCTTTCCGCTCGTAGCGGCGGTGGAGGCGGCGTCCAGCCCGCCAGCCAGGACATGGTGCTCTCTATCTATGGACTCCATCGTCCAGTTCTCGCCGTAATCCTCTCGGGGGCCGCCTCGTTCCGGTGTCTGTACGTCCTCGTCGGCGGTTGGCCAGGCCGCGGTTTCTCACATGCGACGGGGGCGTCCACGAGCGCCGGCCTTGGAGTGCCCTGAGGGCTGAACCCGCTCTACCGGAAGGGTTGAGTGTGCTCGAGAAAAGGTCCGGTCACTGAGCATGGCCGGGCCCAACGGGACCTGGCGCGGGCTGCGGGTAAGTGCTGGTGCAGACGCGGCTCACCCGGTTGCGAAGTGTCGCCACCAGGCTGGATAGTGGACTCTAGAGACCCGTCTGGAGTCGGCGTGCCGGTTGGTCCGGCATGCCGTGGCGCGGACGGGGGATGAGGTGTTCGTGCAAAGGGGTGTCATGACCGAGGTCTTGTTCGACGACAGCGCACAGTGTGTCCGGGTCGTCGACGATCCGGAGGATCGTCAATATGCGCTCTACGTCGACGGGGCACAGGCGGGGACGATGTCGTACCGCATCGTCGGGCAACGGCGAGTGCTGGCCCACACAGAGATCGACGAAGCCTATCGTGGCCGGGGCCTGTCTCAGATCCTCATTCAGGCGGTCCTCGACGACCTGCGGAAGAAGCAGCAGAAGGCCACGGTCTACTGTCCTGCCGTCGAGCGGTTCATCAAGCAGCGCGTACAGTATGCCGACGTCATTGATCCCAGTCACCCGGGCATCTGGTTCGCCTGACCTCCGCAGACCGGAGAGCACTGGGCCACACGCCACTTACCAGCACTGTACGGGGGAGCGGGTCATCCCCAGCCGCCATGGGGCCGACGCAGGCATATCGAGGTCTCGCCGAAGCCGTTTTCGGGCCGAGGGCGTGAGCTGGGCAGACGTCCCCACGGAGAAGATCGGCTGCAGTAGGGTGACGTCCTCGCGGCGCCTTCGGGACTGGACGCAGGCCGACGTGTGGCCCCGTCTGCACGAGGTCCTCCTGGCGGAGCTGCGGGCAGCGGGCCTGCAGGACATGGGTGACGCTGCCGTCGACGGCTCCCATGCCAGCGCCGTCAAAGGGGGGCTCACACCGGACCTTCGCCAGTCGACCGTGCCCGCCCGGGCAGCAAACACCACCGATCGCCGACCGGCACGGGACACCTCTGGCTGTCACCGCTGACCAGCGGAAACGGTCACGATGTCACCCAACTGATGCCGCCGTTCGACGCGATACCCCACATCCGCGGGATCCGAGGACGGCCACGTCGCCGGCCTCGCCGGTTGTTCGCCGACCGCGGCTACGACTACGACAAGTACCGCCCCCTCCCGTCGGCTTGTGGGATCACGACGAAGATCGCCCGGAAAAGCACAGCTCACGGTTCCGGCCTGGGTAAGACCCGCTGGGTCGTCGAGCGGACCTTCGCCTGGCTGCACCAGTTCGAACGAGGTCCGGATCCGCTACGAGATACGTGCCGACCTTCACCTCGGCCTCCTTCAACTCGCCTGCGACGACATCTCCTTGAGACGACTCCGGACCTCATTCTGAAATGATCAGTAGCGAGTTGGTGGGTGATAGCGGGTGGGGCAGTGTTGCCTTGTTCGGGAGCTGTGGTTGGGCTGTGTGCGGTGTGGTCTGAGACGAGGCCGGCTATGGCGTGGTAGGTGGCTGGCAACTGGACGCCTCGCTACCGCACGAGCCGGCCGGGGTCCGGGGCGAGCGGTACGAGTCGGCATGCCCGACGGCTGCCGCGGGCCTCCTCCAAGGCGTTGGCTCAGGCAGGCCCGGCGGTTATTGATAGCGCCCTTCGAAAAGGGTCCCGCTCCCGAGGTCCGAGAACCGGAGGCCGACGATCCTACCCTCGTCCACCATCCACTGGAGGTCGTACGAGGCACGGAAGGAGGGCGGCCAGAACGAGCAGAAGCGGCCGTTCACGTCGACAGACCACGTGCCTTCCGTCTGACGTCCGCCTTCGACGTAGCGGGTGGTGCCGTCGGGGTCGAAGGACTGCGTCGCGCCGTCGCCGTAGACGAAGTCGCCAGCGGTGACAGCGGCCGAGATCTGCTCGGGTGGCACAGGCGCGCCGTCTTCGGTGGACACGCTGTCGAGGTTCCTGTTCATTGTGTGGTCCTCCTGTCACGCCCCGCAGATTCCACGGGGCTGGCTCGGTCAGAAGCGTGCAGCCGCACGCGGTGGGAAACATCCGCCTTGCGCGAAGGGCGCTCAGGGCCGATGGCGCCGCTGCCGCACAGCCGGTGCACAACGGTGGCACGTCCACCACCTGGCTGTTTCCGCTCCACCGGATACCGGTGGCGTACCTCACTTGATCGGGCCTCTTGCCGGGGAGCTGGGCGGAGGCCCCCACCCATCCGGTCCGGGGTGGGAAGAGGAAGCATTGTGCGACAGGGGCGGAGGAGGGCCCGGGCTGCGGTGCTGCAGCCTGCGGACCGCTTGTCAGGTTTCCGCGGTGTCCTCTTCCAGCGCCTCGAACAAATGCAGGTATTGGCCGTAACCCTCTCGCTTGAGATCCCCTGCAGGGATGAAGCGCAGGGACGCGGAGTTGATGCAGTACCTCATCCCGCCTCGGTCGCTAGGCCCGTCAGAAAACAGGTGCCCGAGGTGGCTGTCCCCTTGCGCTGACCGAACCTCGACACGGACCATGCCGTGGCTAGAGTCGGGAATCATGACGACGTAGTCGGGATTCAGCGGCTTGGTGAAGCTAGGCCACCCAGTCCTACTGTCGTACTTGTCCGCTGAGGCGAACAGGGGCTCCCCGGACACGATGTCCACGTAGATCCCGGGAGCCTTGTTGTCCCAGTAGGCGTTGGCGAACGCGGGCTCGGTCTCGTCCCGCTGGGTCACGCGGTACTGCTGGTCCGTGAGCTGTGAGATGCGCTCAGGGCTCTTGCGGTATTCCGGCATGTCTGCCTCCCATTGCGCCGATTCGCGCGGCGATCGACGTGTGTCGACGAGCGCGGTCGGCAACCTGCTCAGAGTTGGGTGAGGTTTGGATGACGGTGAGGTTCGGCGGAATTACTCAGCGTGCAGGCTTTTCCCGGTCGGGTTGGTATGTGGGTTGCGTGCCGCGAGGACAGTGAACAGTGTGGCGACGAGGGCAAGTCCGCCGTATCCGAGCGAGATCTGCGGTAGCGAGAAGGCGTTCGAGAGTTCCCCTGAGATGAGGCGTTGGTGAATCCGTCCTCAGCCCGGTAGGTGTTGAACAGGGGGATCGGCGCGGCCGACGCGGCAAACGAGGCCACCAGGGAGACCACCGCGGACAAGAATGCCAGCCGGAGCGTTCTGCCCTGGCGAGTCCGGTTGGTCACTGGTACCACGTTTTGCATCGAGCCGTGCCTTTCTGTCGTTCTGAACCACCCCGGTATTCATGGAGGCCCCGGGCTGCGTCTTTACCCAAGGGACCGACGCCGGACAGAGCTAGGCCAGTGCACCCGGGCAAAATGA
>NZ_JAYWVC010000203.1:0-13849 GCF_036281785.1 Streptomyces chiangmaiensis
CTTTGCGCGATTCGAGATCGCCATCTGGAACCCCGAGCGGGCCTGGTTCAGCGACAAGGAACTGACCGCCATCGGGGATGTACTCGGACATCCAGTGCAGCAAGTCAGGGCCCACATCTGACACACGTCAGCCCGCGAGGAACCCGACATCACGAGTTCAAGTTCTGTAGCAGGGGCCGACCTCCCGACAACATGCGGATCCACACCGGGAAATGAGCAACAGAGTCCCCCTGCTATGGTGCGCCGATGTCATCGATCAAGCAGTTCCAAGTCACCTTCGACTGCGCAGAACCTGAGCGCGTCGCTCGCTTTTGGTGCGAGGTGTTGGGGTACGTCGTACCGCCGACACCGGAGGGGTTTGCCACATGGGACGATTTCGATCGCTCGCTGCCACCTGAGCGGCAGGGCTCAGCGTTCGCCTGCAGTGATCCCTCAGGCGTCGGCCCGCGACTGTACTTCCAGCGCGTTCCCGAAGGCAAGGTCGTCAAGAATCGGGTGCATCTTGACGTGCGGGTCGGCACCGGGCTCGTGGGTGAAGAGCGCCTCGCCACACTCGAGGCCGAGTGCGCACGGCTGGTCGCGCTCGGCGCGGTACGCGTGCGACTGCTGCTTGCCGATGACGACAATGAGTCGTGCATCGGGATGCAGGACATCGAGGGCAACGAGTTCTGTCTCGACTGAGCATCCTCCGAGACGGCGAGGTGGGCAGCCGTCTCCCTTGGGCCTCTCTTGAAGGTGGTCCCGTATGGGGCGGGAGGTGTTGTGCTGCCGGCTGTTTCCGCCGCCGGTGTGCGGCGGGAACAGCCAGTCCGGCCGACACTGTTGCACCGACCAAGAGACCGGCGCCCGCGGGCGGGGGACACAAAGACCAACAGGCCGTCCCGACGTGATCCGGGGCCCTCGGGTCCGCGGCACGCCCGGTCATCCGACATCCGATATTGAGGGGCGACCGCTCATACGCCCGCGCCGCGGACTCGAACCGAGGCTTTTTCACACAGGAGGACTGTTTCATGAATGACTGGCCCTTGACGCTCATGGCGGTGCACGCCCACCCCGACGATGAGGCCACCGGAACAGGAGGTGTCCTCGCGCGGTACGCGGCGGAGGGCATGCGCACGGTCCTGGTGACGTGCACCGACGGCGGTTGCGGTGACGGACCGGGGGGTGTCAAGCCGGGCGATCCCGGGCACGATCCGGCGGCCGTCGCCTTGATGCGACGTCAAGAACTCGAGGCAAGCTGCGAAATCCTGAAGGTCAGTCATCTGGAGATGCTGGACTACGCCGACTCCGGGATGATGGGCTGGCCGACCAATGACGCCCCCGGCTCCTTCTGGCAGACACCCGTGGAGGAGGGCGCTGCCCGACTCGCGGAACTCTTGCGGCGCTACCAGCCCGATGTGGTCGTCACCTACGACGAGAACGGCTTCTACGGCCACCCCGACCACATCCAGGCCAACCGCATCACGATGGCGGCGCTGGCGATGACCGCGCTGACACCGAAGGTGTACTGGACGACGGCGCCCCGCTCGATGCTGCAGCGGTTCGGGGAGGTCATGCGCGAGTTCGATGCGGACGGGCAGGAGCTGGATCCCGCTGAGGCCGCCGCGATGGCCGAGATCGGACTCCCCGACGAGGAGATCACCACCTGGGTGGACACCACCGCGTTCGGCGGCCAGAAGTTCGATGCGCTGGCCACGCACGCCAGCCAGGGCGAGAACATCTTCTTCCTCAGGATGGGCCAGGAGAGGTTCACCGAGTTGATGGGCATCGAGACCTTCGTACGTGTCCAGGACACCACCGACGCGGCCGTGCCCGAGAACGACCTCTTCGCCGGACTGCGCTGATCCGCCCGCCCACCGGGGGTCAGAGAGCTCATGGTCCGTACGGCTCGATCGTGCGTGCTCGCACACCTGGAGACTTGTTCACGTGGGTTCCGCTCCGGCGGCTCTTGATCATCAGGGTGGCCCTGCTCGGTCGTGTGGCGGTTACGAGGACGCCAGTCCCGCCACCCACCCGGGCAGGGCCGTTGAGCGGGAACGTTCGACACGCTGGGCAGGGATCAACCGGACGGGCTGGTGCCCGGTGTCCACACCGAGCTGCGTGGCCGCCCCGCACAGCCCGTCCCTGGAGCAGATGCAGGCGCCGGGGCCTGTACCGATCAGCAGCGCTGGTGTGGTGACCACCCATCCGGCGCGCACACCACATGCTGCGCTCACGCCGCATCGATGAACTGGTTCGCCCGCTACGCAACTACATGAGGTTTAAACGGCACTTGGGGGTTCGTGTGGGGTTTGATTTTGCTTCTATGGGCGACGCATCGGCAGTTGCGCCGACCGATCCGCGTGTGCTCTGCAATGCGCTGTCCCGCGCGGATCACTGCGAGTTCCTGCGCGATCCCCAGGGACAGGTCCTGGAGGAGTGGCACCGGCGCCGCACGGAGCGGGATTTCGTCGTCAAGCTCAACACCGGGGTCGGCAAGACACTCGTGGGGCTGGTCATCTGCCAGTCCAGCCTCAACGCCGGCGCGGGGCCGCACTCTGTCTCGCCCCCGATCCCCACGTCGCCGAGCAGGCGGCCCAGCAGGCTGCCGACCTCGGCCCGGACGTCGTCACCGACCGGGAGTCCCCGCGATTTGCGCGGGGGAGGCCATCTGTGTGCTGAGCCTCCACCGGATCATCAACGGTAGGAGCACCGGGCCCTATCCCGACGTCGACGACCTCGACCGCGCGCTACGCAAGCTGTTGGGCGAGATGCGCGGCCTGGTCTCCGGTGCCGGCGCCGGCGCGAAGACGTCAAGCAGGGATGCCGATGCCGGCCCGCGGGCATAACGAGGACAACCTCGCCGCGCCGAAGTCCGGCGGGAAGCTCAACTCCGACCCGCGTAAGACGCTCATCCGCTGCGACACCTGCCGGCGCGTCTACGGGCCCACCGACTGGGCCCAACTCGGCGCCGCCGCCGGCCTCATCACCCTCCCACTCATCCTCACGGCCGCCTAGGAGACCCCAGTGATCCGCACCGAACCCCAGCCCGGCGACATCGGGCTGACCAGCATCACCGGCCCCGTCGGACGGCTCATCCAGATCGGACAGTGGCTCAACGGCGACGGCTTCGGCCCGTACCAGCACGCCTTCATCGTGCTGCCCGACGACCAGCTCATCGAGGCCGAGCCCGGCGGCGCCCAGGTCGCCCCACTGTCCGAGTACGACGACCGCGAGGTGCTGTACCTGTCGCCGACCGGGCTGACGCCGGCGCAGCGCGAGGCCATCGTCTCCTGCGCCCTCAAGTACCGCGATGTCCCGTACAGCTTCCTCGACTACGCGGCCCTCGCCGCGCACCGCTTCCACCTCCCGGTGCCCGGACTGCGCGCCTATGTGGAGTCGACCGGGCACATGATCTGCTCCCAGCTGTGCGACCAGACATACAAGGACGCTGGCATCCAGCTCTTTGACGATGGGCGATGGGAGGGCTACGTGACCCCCATGGATCTCCACAACCAGCTCGCCGACCCGACCCGATGAACTGTGGGTACGGCATCCCGCGTCACAGTTATGCCGGTACAGTCAGCTGGACCAAGAGGGAGGCAGGAGCAACCCGGCCGACGGTGATCCGCCCGGTGGTACCAGACCGGATGGCGCTTCGCCGGACGCGCTGGAGAAGTCGACCTTACCCCCGGAGCACATCGACCTGGTGAAGTCTCCGCCGTCGAACGTGGCTCCGGTGAAGTCGAGGTCGTGGCCTTGCCAGGAGCGCGGGGGCTCGGGTTCCAGGCAGAGATGGTCGCGGATGACGGTCGGCGAGCGCATCGCCGCCCAGGCGGCCGAGGCCCGCGAACGCCTCACCGACCGCGAGCGCGAGGTGTCCGATCAGGCTGCACAACCTGAACGCACGCGAACGCGAGGCGATCTCCCTCCTACTCGCCAAACCCCTCACCAAGACCACCGCATCGATCCCCCTGAAGGACCTGGACGCACGCCTGCGCACCAGCGCCCTCGGCTGCGGCCTGGCCGCGACCCTGCAGGAGCTGGGCCGACCCCTGGCCGACCGCCGCGCGGCCCGGGACAAGGCAGCAGCGCAACGCGCGGGACTGTGGGCCACCGCCGAGGCCGCCCTCACCACTACCTCACTGTCCGTGCAAATCTGGGCGGGCCGCTGGCGTGAAGAGATACGACGCGCCGGCACTGTCGCCCGCCAGGACCCGCACACCGCGGCCACCCTTCTCACCCAGGCCATCCATACCCTGGCCACGCTGTGTGGTGGGAGACCCGCTACGGACGCTTGCGGCGGGCCGCCTGCCGCTGGACGGCAGCAGACGGCTTCCTTCAGGTGCCAGCACCGACCCGGTAGCGCACGTGCGGCGCGCTCGGCGGTCGATCTGTTGCGGGCTTACGACCTTCTGATCCGTAGGCGCGTGCAGCACCATCGCGCACCGCTGGCCTGCAGGGATCCGTTGGCTCCTCCGCCGATTGCGGGCGTGCCACCGTGCGTGGTTCTACACCTGCGTTGATCATGCGTCGGTCAGACGGAGGGTCAGACCCCTCGGACGGCGCCACCGCCATCCTCACAGTCAGGTACTGATGTCCCGCAACAGGCCCTGGAACTGCGGCTTCGTCACGAGTGCCGCCACGCCTGGGACGGTGGGGCTGTGTTGGCCCCACCGCGGCAGCGGTGCCGGGATGAGTCAGGCGGCGATCTGCTGGCTGATCTTCTCGGCCTGCGCGCGGGCCTGCTCGTGGGCGTCGGCCAGGGAGGCCTCGTGGGCCGGGATGAGGTGGGCGATCGCCGGGACGACAGGGGCCTTGGTCAGCTCGGGGGTGATGGTGGTGACGGCGAGGCCGAGGTAGCCGGGGTCGCCCAGGACGGACTCCAGGGTCGGGACGAGGAAGTCCATGCCGTGCTTGGGGGTGCCGGGGCCGTAGCCGCCGCCGCGGGCGGAGATCACCACGGCCGGGCGGCCGGCGGAGGGGGCCACGCCGGTAGGGTTGATGGTCCGGCCGACGATGATGACCTGGTCGAGCCAGGCCTTGAACACCGAGGGCATCGTGAGGTTGTACAGCGGCACGGTGAACAGGTAGGCGCTCGCCCCGAGGAACTCCGCGACGAGTTCCTTCTGAACGGCGGCAGCGGCGGCCTGCTCAGCGGTGTGCTCGGAGGGGTCGGTGACACGGGCGGTGACGCCCGCCGCGCTCAGGTGCGGCACGGGTGAGGCGGCCAGGTCACGGTGGACGACCTCGCCTGTCCAGGCGTCCCGGAAGGAGTCGGCGACCTGACGGGAGACCGAAGCGGTACCGAGGGAGGAGGAGTCGATGTGCAACAGGTAGGACATGAGAAACGATGCCTTTCGCACGGGGTGATGGACGGTGGGCCGCGGTTCGTGCGGCCCACCGGGCTATGAGTGCAGCGGACCAGAGTGAGGGTCAGCCACGGGCGGCGTGATCGCCGGGTAGCGCGCATCCGTCCGGGCCGCAGACCGCCTCGGCGTCCCCGGCGGGGATCTGGACGGGCTGCGGGTGGGTGGCGTCCCATACCTGCTGGAAAACGCCGAGGAGTGCGTCGGTGTCCTGGGCGCCGGAGATGGCGTACTGGCCGTCGATGACGAGGAAGGGCGCCCCGCGGGCGCCGAGGGCGTTGGCGCGGCGGGCCTCGTCCTGAACCTGCTGCCGAAAACGGCGCTCCACCAGGGCCTGCCGGGTCTCGTCCCGGTCCAGGCCGAGTTCGTCGCTCAGTTCGAGCAGCGCGTCCACGTCGAAGAGCGAGCGGGCCTCGCCGAAGTAGGCGCGAAAGCTCAGGTGCCACGCCTCCGCGTGCTTGCCCTGGGCGGTGGCATGGGCAAGGAACTCGTGGGCCAGTTGCGTGTTGGCCTTCTTGTTGTCCAGCACGATGTACGGTCTCAGCCCCTCGCGCTCGGCCAGCACCTCGACCCGGCGGGTGGCCGCCTCGGCCTGAGCGTCGTCCATCCCGTACTTCTGCTTCAGCATCTGCCGGGTGGACACCGCGGGGCTGCTCGGCAGGTCAGGGTCCAACGGGAAGGAGCGGTGGATGAGCTCGATGTCTCCGCGATGAGTGAACCGCTCCACGGCTTTGTCGAGACGATGGTTGCCCAGACCGCACCACGGGCACGTGAGGTCGGACCAGATTTCCACCTTCACCGGCAGGCACCTCCAATACTTACGCTTTGGATGTAGCCCCATGATGGGTCAGTATGGAAGTCCATACAAAAGGCACATGCGTGTGCGCCACCGGAAGGGAATGTGCGCTGTGGACACCACCGCAGGTCAGGTCACAGGCAAGACGGACGTCGCCGCAATCTCGGGGCCCTGCGCCCGCTGGCCGGCGGAAAACAGGGAGATCATCCGGCAGATCCTGGACCGGGCCGGCGACAAGTGGAGCACGCTCGTGATCGCCGCCCTGGACGACGGCCCGCTGCGCTACACCGACCTGCTGCGCAGCATCCCCGGCATTTCCCAGCGCATGCTGACCCTCACCCTGCGGCAGTTGCATCGCGACGGACTGATCACCCGCACCGCCTACGCCGAGGTGCCGCCGCGCGTGGAGTACGTCCTCACCCCCCTGGGCCTCACCCTGCACGACATCGTGGTGTCCCTGATCGACTGGGCCGGCATCCACCACGACGAGATCCGGGAGAACCGGGCCCGCTTCGACACGGCCACCAAGCGAAGGCCCGCAGAACGAGGTGCCGAAGGTTCCCGTGCCCGGCGTGGGCGGACCAGCTGATACGCCGGCGCGTGCAGCACCAGCACGAGCCGTGGACCGCAGCCAGGTCAAGCGTGACCTCGTAAACCTCCTCGGCGAACTCCCGATAAGCCTCGGCACTGCCCGCGATGAACACATCGAACAGCCACTCAGCACCGTCGGCGTCGTCCATGTCCTCGTCCGGCACATGAACTTCTCCGCACCTCCACTGGCTGTCGGAGCTCTCGCGCCAGAAGCAGACGGTCGCTCGGGGCAGTCCGTTATGGTCGGCGAAGGCGGGCTCGTCCACATAGTGACGGAAGACGTCCGGGACCGAGTCGAAGAGCCCAGGCCAGGGTGCCGGAGGCGCGACGTGATACGGGGACATCGGCGACTCGTGGTCGCACGCCTGGGCATACACCCCAGCGGCGGAGAACACGATGGCGTAGTCGTTGCCGGCGCCGTCCCTCATCGAGGCCACCTCCTCGCCCGGCGACCAGCGGGAATCGAAGGAGTAGTACCTCCACTCCCACTCAGGGCTCAGAACGGCGTCCAGCATCGCCAGGGCCCTGGACCGATCGCGGACAGTCGTGATGGCAGGCAGCTGCTTGATCACTTCATGCACTGACACGGAGCCATCCAAGCGGAGCTCACTGACACCCGTCGCACCGGCCCCACGGTCTCCGCAGCCTCACAACACGCCGAAGGATGATCAACTTGAACTGTCCACATCAACTCCGGCATGGTGATCGGCCTGTTCAAGATCCACGGCTACAACTACAGCCCGCGCTTCCGCGACCTGGCCGACCAGCGCTTCTGGTGCGCGACCATGCCCGAGGTGGAGACGAGATGCGCGACGAGGACAACGCCCGGCCCTCCCCGCTCGAGCACCGCAGCCTCAACTTGCTCGGCCGCTACAGCTTCACCGCCTCCACACCCGCCGCCGGTGCGCTGCGGCCCCTGCGGGACCCGGACGCGCCGGAACTGGACGAGGACGACGGCGGCGGGGGAGGGCTGAGCGGCATGAGCCGACAAGGGCGGGGAGGTGCGTCAGCCGGCCGTGTGCCGACCCTCTTCCGTCAGTGTCCTTGATCGATGACGTCGTGGAGGTATTGCAGGGAGAGCTTCTCGGCGTGGTGGCGGCGTTCGACGATTGCTCCACCGGCATCGGACCACCGGCGGTAGAGATCGACGGCGGCGAGGAGGGCCTGTCCGGCCTCGTGGCGGTCGTAGCCGCACAGGGTTGCCTGAAGGTCGCGTGCCTCTTCGGGCGCGATGGTTTCGAGGTGGCGTACACCGCGGGGGATTGCTCCCGCCCGGCGAGCGGCCAAGGGGCCGAGCACGGTCTCGCGCAGGTAGTTGAGGAAGCCAATGGTCTCGAACAGTTCACCGCGGCCGAGCTTCGTCGCGCCGTAGTGCACCCAGATCCAGAATCGGTCCTCGAACCACTGGAGGTCGAGCGACGGGGTGGCCGGCGGCTGCTGGGCGAGGGCATCGGCCAGGATTCCGGCCCGGTCCCATAGGACCTCCGGATTCTCGATGCGTTCGGCGAAGTCGGAAGCCCGCACGAACTTGAAGTCGACATGCAGGAGGGGCGGCCCGACGAGCGTGATGATCAGGCGCGGCTCACCGACATGTTCCCCGGTAAATCCGGCCACCAGGGAGGTCCAGGAGCCGATCAGCGCGAGCCGTTCCTGCATGACCGCGTCGTACGCCGCGTCATCGATGACCAGGATGAGGTCTACGTCTGAGTAGGCATCGGGGCGGCCCCCTGCGATTGACCCGGTGATCGCAACGCCGGCCACGCGCGCATCCTGCCGGATCCGGGGAAGCGCGTCGCTGAGGAACTCGCTGTGCAAGGAGGGGACGTCCATTGCTTTCCTTCCGATCGGAGCAAAGCAGGCCAACGTAACAGGCAGCCGGGTGAGAATCGCAACTCGAATTCTCACAGACGGTCCTTTGTGAGACGCAGATCGCCAACGGGTCACCGACGGCCCGCCAGCCCCGGTCCGTTCTCAGAACCCGTTCTCACTCAAAAGCGGACGCAGATCTGCGAGGCATACATGAATCGGCGGTCGATCGCACGGCGTTCTACGGCACCTGCCCCTACGCTCACCTCAGCATCGAGTTCGAGCGACGTCTGCAGGCCCTGCAGCAGACCGGCGAGATCCCCGCCCCCCGTGCAGCCCAGATCACCCGGCTCAAGGCAGAAAACGCCAAGCTCAGGGAGCGGCTGACCCATTCGGAACAAACGATCGACGAGCTCACGGACTTCCGCACTCAGGCCCTGGCCCGGCTCGCCGCCCAGTACGAGGAGATCGTCCGGCTTCGCGTTGCCGCTGATGGGACGAGTCGCGTCGCCCGGCTTCCCTCCACGAGGAGGGCCGTCATCGGGTCGTGCAGTTGACTGCGCGTCCGCGGTCGCGGCGTCAGCCCAGCGTGAGCCACCGAATGCCGAGCCGTTCGACCTGCGCGGTCTCCGCCACGCCGAGCGGCTCGCGTCCGGTGGCCTTGCGCACGAACGTGGTCTGGTTCCAGCCGAGTTCGAGCATCGCGGCGGTCATCCGGTCCGGGCCGAGCACCAGATCCAGCACGACATCTGCGGCCTGCGGGGTCAGCCACGGCTCGCGCTCCAGCGCTTCGGCCAGGTCCAGGCCATGGACGGCGACCTCGACCACCCGGGTGACCAGGAACTGAGACAGGAGCATCGCGTCCCCGTGACGAGTACGCACAACGCGGGCCTCGGGCTCGGCGCGACACAGCCGGTCCACCCGCTGCCAGGTCGCGGAGAAGTCGTCGGCGAGCGCGACACCGCCGGCCTGCCCAGCCGCGTGGTCCTGGGCCAAGGCGATGCGGGCCGTGTTGGTCTGCGGGGCGAAACGGTCGTCGGGCCGGTAGTACTCCACTGCGGACACCTCGGCCTTGTCCGGCGGCGGAGCATCCAGCATGCCCGGCAACCATGCGATCACCACTCGGACATGCCCCAACAGCTCTCGCGCGGACCATGGTTCACACCGCGTCGGAAGATTCCACTCCGCCTCGGACAGACCTGCCACCGCCTGGGAGAGCTCCCCGGCTTCGAGGCGAAACGCTTCCAGCACCCGGTCCTGATTCATGGTGATCAAGCTACCAACGGCTTCCACTCAGCAAGCCAGGGAGTGATCTGCATCACTGCGAGGCGCAGTACGACATCAGCGTGTCCGGCATCGCCCGGCGAGCAGGCGTCGACCGCACCTTCCTCTATCGCCACCGCGACCTCCTCGGCATGATCCAGACACAGGCGGCGGAGCCGCCTCCTTTTGGGCCGGAGACGTTGAGCCGCCCCTCGCTGATGGCCGACCTCGCCAACGCGCAGGATCGCAACACCCGCTTGGCCGAGGAGAACCGTCTTCTGCGTGAACGACTGTCCGCTGTCCTCGGCGAGGAGATCTGGCGCGAGGCCGGACTGGGCGGTGCGACGGCGAACGTCGACCAACTGCAGTCCTGCAACACCGAGTTGGGGCAGGAGGCGGTCGAACTGCGACGACAGCTCGAAGAGTGCCAGGAAGATCTCGACGCGGCCCGATCCGTCAACCATGAGTACATGGCGCGACTCAATGGCCCATCCTCATCTTCGAGTTGAAGGATCATCGTGTCCATTGACTTCGGCGGACTGCAGGAGCTTCGCCAGAGCCCGTAGAATCGCGGCGTGGCATTCATGAGCACCCCACACTGCTGCTTCCTGTGACGGGAAGACCTTGAGGGCGATGCCGGACGGCGTCGCCCTCCTTGGCGTGCCTGCCGCGTGAACGATGTTCCCGGTGCTGCCGCTCTTCCCCGGGCAGCGACGCTCCGGGCACCCGCGCAGGCACGGTCTCTTCCCAACGTCCCTGCCAGGAGTGCCTCGTGCCCATTTTGCTTCCCCCTGCCCTCGAACTCTTCCTCGACCTGCTGCGCTGCCCGACGTGCCGGACGCGCCGCCTGGACCACGGTCGCGGCTCGCTGCGCTGCCCGGCGGGTCACACGTTTGACATCAGCCGTCACGGCTACGTCAGCCTGCTGACGGGCACCCGTGCCACCAGCGGCGACGACGCGGCCATGGCCCAGGCCCGGGACCGGTTCCTGTCTACCGGCAAGTACATGCCCATCCGGCAGGCTGTGGCCCGCCTGGCGGCCGACTCCATGCCGGAACAGGGCACTGTTGTAGACGTCGGATGCGGCACGGGTTATTACCTCGCCGGCGTACTCGCCCAGCTGCCCGGCGCCCATGGCCTGGGGCTGGACACCTCGGTACGCGCCCTGCGCTCTGCAGTCCGAGCCCACGAACGAGCCGCTGCGGCGACCTGGGACGTCTTCCGTCCCTTCCCGTTGGCCGACGACGTGGCCGACGTCGTATTGGATGTGTTCGCGCCCCGCAATCCAGCCGAGTTCCACCGAGTGCTCCGCCCGACCGGCCGGTTGATCGTGGTGCGTCCGACCGGTCGGCACCTGGCCGAGTTGCGCGGCCGGGTGCCCGCGATGGTCACCATCGACCAGGCCAAGGAACAACGCCTGCACCAAGTACTGGATCCCTTCTTCGAGGCCGCCATCACCGAACAGGTCGAGTACCACACGTCCCTGGCCAGACTGGAGACCTTCGACCTCGTGGGGATGACGCCGAGCGCACGCCACTTGGGCAGTACAGATTTGAATGATCGCGGTTTGCCCGAACAGGTCACTGTCTCCGTGCTGGCCACTGCCTATCAGCCCCGGTGACCACCAGCCGGGCACGTGCCCACTGATCGACGGCCGTCCTTCCGTCCCGCAACGCGGAAGGAAGGACGGCGGAGTCCTGTTCACCGACGATTTCCGTTGCCCCGTACATGTCTCGGACCTTGCCGCAGCGATTCTGGAACTCGCGGACTCCCATCACACCGGGATCCGTCACATTGCAGGGCCGGACGCGGTCAACCGTCACGAACTCGGCCTCCTGATCGCTCGCCGAGACGGCCTTGATACCGCAACCCTGCCCGCGGGCCGACGGGCAGGCACAAACCTCCCTGGTCCGCTGGACGTGCGCTTGGACAGCGGCGGAACCCAGCACATGCTCCGCACCAGGGTGCGGGGGGCTCGCGAATTCTTGTCCAGGAAGGGCGAAGATGTGGGCCACGTGCAACCAGAGTCGACGATCTGACCGCGTTGGCCCTTCCACCAACTCGTCCGAGTGACTCTGCTTGCACCACACGTGTTGCATTCATTCCAGGGGAGCGTGACTACTTCGGCGCTTACACCTACTGGCGTACCGGCCGCCCGGGCAGCTTCCACACACGGTGGGAGGGCAACCTCACCGAACACGATACGTAGTCACCGCGGGGCGGCCTGGTACGCACCCGCACCGAGCAGCCACCCACGGGACGCGTCGTATGCGTACCACGGTGCTGTTTATGTGGAGCCTCCTGCGTGACGTCCCCAAGGGCGGTGCGTCGCCCCCCGGGCCCCGGAGTGGCCGTCACCAGGTCACCAGCCGTACGGTCGCCGAGGACGCCCCCGCCGCAGCCCCGGATGACGCCGCGCACTGCCGGCCGCCCGGCATCGCGAACGCGCACTCGCCGGCAGCGAGCAATGGGTCGGTGGCACCGCCACACCGTGTGACTGGTTCCACATGCTGGCACCACCTTCTTAATATGCATCTCAAATGCAACTTTAGGTAGAGTGTGGTCAGCGCTCCGGTTGAGTTCGCCGGTCCGCTCAGGTGATCCGTTCGTGCGGCTCGCCACTCGGCCACTCCGGCCCTCTGCCGGGTTGCTTGTGGTGCCCGCGATGCGCTCGGCAAGAGCGCAGATGTCAGATTGAGGAGTCCGTATGCTCTCCACTCAGGCGCTACCCGTGGTCCGCGCCACCGCCCCGGTGGTGGGGGCCAACATCAGCGCCATCTCCGAACTGTTCTATCGGCGGCTCTTCGAGGCTCATCCCGAGCTGCTGAGGAACCTGTTCAACCGTGGGAACCAGGCCAACGGCAGCCAACGCGACGCCCTTGCGGGAGCGGTCGCCGCGTTCGCCTCCCTGCTGGTGGAGCGGCCGGATGAGCGGCCCGACGCCATCCTCGGCCGGATCGCCAACAAGCACGCGTCCCTCGGCATCACCTCCGACAAGTACACGATTGTCGCCCGACACCTGCTGGGAGCCATCCCCGACGTCCTCGGAGACGCTGTCACCCCCGAGGTCGCGGCCGCGTGGGACGAGGTCTACTGGCTGATGGCCAATGCCCTGATCGCCTTGGAGGCGCGCCTGTACGCCCAGGCATCGGTCGCGGACGGCGACGTGTGGCGTCAGATGGAAATCGTGGAGCGCGACGAGGTGTCCGAGGACGCGGCCTCCTTCGTCCTGCGACGGCCCGACGGCACGTCCGCACCGTCCTTCCGGCCCGGGCAGTATGTCAGCGTCCAGGTGGAACTCCCCGATGGCGCACGGCAGATCCGGCAGTACAGCCTCTCCGCGGCTCCCAGCCAGAAGGACTGGCGGATCACCGTCAAGCGGGAGCGGTCCCTCGACGGCGTCCAACCGGAAGGCGAGGTGTCGACATGGCTGCACACCCACGCACAGGTCGGTGACGTCCTTGACGTCTCTCTGCCCTTCGGAGACCTGGTCTTCCCCGACGCCGACACACCGTTGCTGCTGGCTTCCGCAGGCATCGGCGTGACGCCCATGCTCTCCATGCTGGACCACTTGGCGAATGCGGGCTCGCAGCGCCGGGTCATCGTCGTCCACGCCGACCGATCGCCGGCCACGCATGCCCACCGGTACGAGCACGTCGAGCTGGTCAACCGCCTCGCCAACGGATCGATGCACCTGTGGTACGAGTCGGGCGCCGACGCACATCCGGCACTCGAGGCGGCAGAGGGACGGGCTGACCTCAGCGACTTCGCGCTGCCTCAGGGCACGACGGCCTACCTCTGCGGCCCGCTGCCCTTCATGCAGTCAGTGCGCGGTCACCTGATCGGCAATGGTGTGCCCGCAGCATCGGTGCACTACGAGGTGTTCGGGCCCGACCTGTGGCTCAGCAGGCAGTAGCCTGAACCGCATTCACTCGCCTGCCCCCTTTGCCAAGGCTCCAACCCTCGATACGGGATGTGACCGTGGGGCACTTCGAAGAGCAGGTCCGGACCGCCGCTTCCGGCAGGGTGGTCCGGACGGCGCCTA
>NZ_JAYWVC010000204.1:0-13818 GCF_036281785.1 Streptomyces chiangmaiensis
CTTGCTGGGCCTGGAAGATCTCGATCAGGGCCAGCGCGGCCACCCGCCGCCAGCCGGTGCCGCGCGGTTCGGGGTGGACCTCTCCGTTCCCGCCGAGCTGCATGGCGATGGACGCGGTGTGCAGCGGGGGAAGAGTGCCGTCTCGGCCCTGGCCGGCCGCCCGGCGCAGATCGTCACGGAAGGCGCGAAGCTCCTCCTGGTCGTGCGGGTCGAGCCGGATCCCGGCCACGGGGCTGCCGGTGGCCAGGCTCCATTCCTCCAGCGCCCGATCGAGCCAGGCCTGGGCCGAGCCGGGGTCCGCCAGCAGGTCGTTCATGCGGGGCTTGCCGGCGGAGATCGTGTTGAAGAGGTCCTGCACGAAGGCAAGCCCCTCCGGAGCAGGCTCCGTGTTGTAGCGAACCGTGGCCGGCCAGCTCATTCGGATCACTCTCCCCAGCTTGTGCCTAGGTCTGGCGACAGAAGTATACAGCTTACATCTCTTATGGTGTCCCTCGGGAGCCGGTGGAGGGCGGTCAGGCTTCGCTGAGGAGCGCTCGTGCGCGAGCCTCGGTTTCCAGCGCCCCGCTCGGTGCCGCTCGACCGCGGCATCATGACTCTGCCGACGCCGGGGAACCCTCGTCACGCGATATCGAACAGCGGGGCCATCTGGTCGTGCAGCCCGTCAAGGGGCTGCTCCGTCCAGATCGTCTTGCCGCGCTGACCGTACCGGCTGCCCCAGCGGCTGGTGCATTTGGCCACGATGAACAGGCCCCGCCCTCCCTCGTCGGTGGGTGCGGCCCTGAGGAGCCTGGGCTGAGTATTGCTCGGGTCGGCGACTTCGCAGATCAGTACGTTCTCGCGGATGAGCCGCAGTCCTACCGGGCCGCCGGCGTACCGGATCGCATTCGTCACCAGTTCGCTGACGACCAGTTCGGTGCTGAGGGCCAGTTCGTCCAGTCCCCACAGCTCCAGTTGTCTTGTGACGGATTCTCTGGCGTCCGCCACCGAAGCCGGTTCCGCAGGGAACTGCCAACTCACTGTGTTTTCCTCGGAGATGATCCGAGTACGGGCGAGCAGCAGTGCCACGTCGTCGCTGGGAGGCCGGTCGGTGAGATCTCCGATGAGCTCGCGACCGATGGCTGCCAGGCTTCGGCCGGTTCTGGTCAGGACCGTGAGACGGTTCCTGAGTTGGTTCATCCCATGGACGGCGTCGAACCCCTCCAGCTCGAAAAGCCCGTCGGTGTACAGGGTCAGGACGCTACCGGCCTCAAGGGCAACGGTGGTGGACTCGAACGGCACACCGCCGACGCCCAGGGGCGGACCGGGGGAGACCTCGATGTCTCGTGCCGTGCCGTCCGGCCCGATGACAACAGGTGGAGGCTGTCCGGCACTGGCCATCGTGCATTTCCCCGTGATGGGGTCGTAGACGGCATACAGGCATGTGGCACCGACGACGTCCCGCTGTTCGTACGGAATCTCGGCGGCCAATCGCTGAACCAGGTCTTCGACATGCGTGAGGACCTCTGCGGGGTCGAGTTCCAGATCGGCGAAGGTCTGGATCGCGGTACGGAGGCGACCCATGGTGGCGGTGGCGGACAGCCCATGACCGAAGACGTCACCGATGACAAGTGCGACGCGCAACGAGGGCAGGGGAATGGCATCGAACCAATCGCCGCTGATGCCGGCACCCCCGCTCGCGGCGTGGTAGATGCCTGCGGTTTCGAGGCCGGCGGTGTCGGTCTCCGCACGCGGTAGCAGTCGTTCCTGCAAGGCCGCTGCCGCGCGGTGTTCGCGGGTGTACCGCCGTGCGTTGTCGACGCCGAGAGCGGCTCGTGAGGCGATCTCCGTCAGCAGAGTTCGCTCGGCCATGTCGAAAGGCTCGGGCTGCTCCGTCCGCCAGACCGACACTGTGCCGAGCATGCGACCGCGTGCGAGCAAGGGTGCGATCGCCATGGAATGAGCGCCGACGGGGATGAGATGTTCCACGAGATGCGGGCTGCTGAGCACCTTCAGCATGGCCTCGCGGTCCAGCGCGAGGGCCTGGCCCAGCTGGAGTTGGCGTATGTGTGTCGTGTCGAACGGTTGAGTCAGTGACTCGCCGGGTCCGGTCAGGCCTGGTGGCCAGTCCTGCGAACCTGACGAGGCTCCGACCCGGACCAGATGCGGCGGCAGGCCCTCGATGATGTTCAGGGGTTCGTCACCCACGAGTACCGAGTCGGAGATGTCCACCGCCGTGATATCCCCGAGTTCGGGGACGAGTACATCGGCCAGCTCCTGTGCGGTCCGGACAACGTCCAGCGAGGAGCCGATCCGCAGAGCTGCTTCGTGTTGCAGATCCATCTGACGACGGATCCGCTGCTGCGCCGTGGTGTCGTTGACCGTCACGGCAATGCCGGAGGGGGTGCCATTCATGTCCTGCAACCGGAATGCGGACGCCGAGAGATCCCACTGATATCCCGCAACTGTTGAGGAATGAATTTCCAGCCTCTTCCGGATGAACGGTACCCCGGTTTCCATCACCTGGTGCAACAGGAGCTCGATCATCTCGGCGTCTTCTGTGGAAATCACATCCTTCAATCGAACTCCTGTGATGAGAGGCGGTCCCTCAAACATTTCGGGCCTGATGTTCGTCCGCACCACGTTCATGTTCGCGTCGTGAATTGCAATGCCCATTTGGTCTTGGGCGAGCAGAGCGCGCAGGAATGCCCCGCCGATTTCCCAGTCGTCCGTGGTGTCGGCGGGGGCGACCATGACCACGTATTCGTCGGGGCTGCCGTCCAGTGCCAGCACCTGCAGGTCCGCATCGATGGTGGCGCCCGAGCGGAGACGAAGCGGCACGATGCCCTCGGTCGGCAGTTGCCCTTTGCGGGTGCCGGGGCTTGTGCTCGGCGTTTCGGCCAAGAAGTCCTGGACGGGGCGCCCGCAGATGTCTTCCGGGCTGCGCCCGAGTAGGTCAGCAGCGGTCGACGAACAGCGGATCACCATGCCTTCACGGTCCAGAACCGCCGCCCCGACGGCCAGAAGAGGTGACCGTTGCCCGCATCGGTCGCTGTTGGCCTGGTCCATGCGGTGACTCCTGTGCGAAAAGGACACTCATGCCTCGAGCGCTGATCCCATTGTGCTCCTGCGTCCCTATCTACGCGAGGTGGAGCTTGTCGGTAATTATGCGACTCCGCGTGGACAGCCAAATAGTGCGACCGGTATGGCGACCTCTATCGTCCGGCGAGTCGTCGGGGGATTCGGATCGGTGTGCTGTCGAACTATGTGAATTCTGCAGCGGGAACGTGCTGTCTGATGGGTGGCGCCGCGCCGCATCCCATTCGACGAGCCTTTTCCGACCTCGGCTTGAAGCGTCGGCGTCGATGGTGGTCCTGGGGCACGTCGTCGTAGGGGCCGGGGTGCCGCCGGTGACGGCGTTGACGTCCGCCGAAGCAATGTGGCGCTCGACTGTCGGCATGTGCACCCGGTCGCGCTCGAAGCGCTCGGTGTCGAGGCCCTTCGTCCGCGCAGGCGATCAGGTTCGTCAGGGCCAGGGGGTCCTGACGCTGCAACAGCAGCGTGTGCATGGGCCAGAACGCTCCCTGTGCCGCGGCCGCTTCGGCCGCCTCCGCGGCCAGCCGTGCGTGGGGGTGGATGTCGCCGAGCGGGAGGTGACGCCGGACGTATCGCACTTGTGGGTGGGTGGTGAGCGGTTCGCCGATGGCCGGTGCCGCCGCGCTGCACAACGGACACTCGGGGTCCCCGTACTCGACGACTGTGACCGACGCGTCGGCAGGCCCGCGGTGTGGTCCCGTGACGCATCGGCTGGATCATTGAGATCGCGATATCACAGATGCCCAGGCGCCGAACCCGAGAACGAGGTCGGTTCTCCTGCCGCTGCCGCGCCTGAGGCTACGGGTCGCGAGCAGGCCGGCGAAGAAGACGACGGCGAGTACCGCAGGGAGCAGACCTACGTGCCGGCTGGAGGCGGCGGCAACGGCGAGTGCCACCAGGTCGTCGACGACGAAAAGCGCGCGCTGTCCGTCGACATGACCGTGCCCCAGCCGTGTGCGGCCCGACCGCCTCGGGCGAGGCCCCGATAGAGGGCGATGGGAATGATCATGGCGGTCAGGCCGGTGCCACTCTCTGCCTGTCCGGGACGCCGTACGCGCGGATCGCGCACAGCAGCGGCGAGCTGCACCGGTGAGGGGTGACGGCCGCGGCGGACCACCCCGATGCAACCAGAAAAATCTCTTTGAGGGGTTAGGATAGCTGGGCCTCGGGGTAACCTGCCAACAGTCATGATGGGGTTAGGATCAGTGGAATGTCTCATTGCCGTACGCCGCTATGGGAAGTTGTCCGGGGCAACCAAAGACCTGCCTTGCTCCGGCCTGTCCTCCGGGGTGTGCGCCCATTCAGGCCGGGCGAGCGCACTGGACGGTTTTTCCGTACCATTGCGCATCTTTGGATATGCCTGCATTCAGTGAAAGGAGCGTTGCCATCTCACCTCCCTGCCCGGCGCTGCCGAGCAGGGGCTCGGTCGCCAGTTCACCTGCTCGAACGCGCCGATTCCAACGGCCCCTTCAAGACTCCAGCGGTTTCTGGATCGCCGATCACAGTGTTACGCTCGGCGCCCATCGACTTTCGGACTATTGATCTTTTATTGGTTTGGCTTAGATTTTACGAATGGCTACTTTGAGAGCGTTGGAGTGTCTGGTGGCACTCGTCGATACGGGATCTGTGACGAAAGCGGCGGCAGCGCTGCATATGTCGCAGCCCGCCCTCTCCCACCAGATCGCGTCCCTTGAACGGGAACTCGACACACCGGTCGTGGAGCGCCTTTCCCGGGGTGTGCGGGTCACTGCGGCCGGCCTGGCCGCCGCGGCAGAGGCGCGCGTGGCACTGAGAGCGGCCGAGCGGGCCGTGCAGGCCGGACGGGACGTGGCGGGCGGCAGCGCCGGCCGGTTGCGGTTGGCCTGCGCGGAGACGATGACGGTGTGGCTTCTGGTGCCCATTCTGCGGCGGTGGCGTTCCGCTCGGCCCGATGTCCAGCTTGATCTCATGGAGTTGACCAGCAGCGACAAGATGGTGGAACTTCTGATGGCCGGCGAGGCCGACCTGGTCGTAGGACCGGAACCCACCGGCACCACGGCCCACGTGGAGCATCTTGGGGACGAGGAAATGGTCGTGGTCGCCTCGAGCGACCACCGGTTCGCGGGAATGGCATCCGTCAAGGTCGAGGACCTCATCGACGAACCGTTCGTCCATTACACGCCGGACAACGGCAACGCTGCTTGGCTCGATCAGTTCGTCTCCGCCCACCAGGTCTCCCTCATGCCCGTCCTGCGCACCCGCAGCCCCCGCACTGCGGCCCAGCTGGCCGGGGCGGGAATGGGCGTCTCCATCGTCCCCACGTCGGCCTTGACCGCTCAGCCCGCGGGAGTGGTACGTCCGCTGGAGCCCCGCGTGTACCGGGGCGTCGTCGCCGTCGCGGTCGCACCCTCCGACGCACTGGTCTCGCTGTTCCTGCAGGACTTGCGGCGGCGTGGTCTGCCGGGCCCCGGCGTCGGCCTCTGAAGAGCGCTCGCCGATCGTGACTGCTGACGTGATCCAACGGGCGGGGTTCCCATCTGGCCGAGAACAAACGCCGCAAGTGGTGCACCAGCAATATCTGCGGCAACCGGGCGCGCATAGCCCGGCACTACGAACGCACCCACCGGGAGCGGTCCACAAGCACGTGACCATCCCCTGGCGAACCGTCCATGCGACAGCAGCGACTGACAGGAACGCCGATGAGCACTGCAGGTTTCCACGAGGGCGAACGGACCGTCCAGCGCCCGGCCGGCGTAGCCGACTGCAACGCATGCTTCAACCTCCGTGCCTCACCGGAGGGTTGAGCACCGTGCTCGCGGGTCGCTCCTTCGCCGTCTTCACTGCCCGGGACCATGACAGCGCGCTGTGGACCTCTCCCATCGCCGGGGAGCCCGGGTTCCTCGTCGCCGGCGGGACCGCCCTGACCGTGCACGCCACGCCGACCACGGGCGACCCGCCGCACAATCCGCCCGTCCCTCAGCACGTCGGACTGCTCGCGATCGACTTCGGCATCCGCCGCAGGATCCGCGTCAACGGAGAACTGACCGGCAGCTCGGCCGACACCCTGACAGTCCACGCCGATCAGGCTTTCGGGAACTGCCCTTCCTACATCCAACAGCGCCACCTCACGACGACACCGTCCTCGACGCATACGACCGTCCCTGGGCACGCGCATCCACACACTGCCACCGACGCAGGGGCGCTTGAGGACGAACACATCGAACTGATCCGCAGCGCCGACACCTTCTTCCTCGGCACAGCCCATCCCACGCGAGGCGCCGATGCTTCGCACAAGGGCGGCCGGCCAGGGTTCGTGAGAGTCGAGGGCAGGGAGATCTGGTGGCCCGACTACGCCGGGAACAACCTCTTCAACAGCCTGGGCAACATCACCGTCGACCCGGCCACGGCCCTGCTGTTCATCGACTTCACCACCGGTGGCACACTGCAACTCTCGGGCGACGCACAGGTCGAGTGGCTCGACCCCTCCGCAGACGAGGGCGGCACCGGCCGACGCGTACGGTTCACCCCTCGTCGGATCCGCACGGGGACCGTCGCGCTCCACGGTGACCTGGTGAGCTTCTCGCCGCACAATCCTGCCGTCAGGACGTCTCAGGCCACGTGACCGTGTTGAGTCGCGTTTGAGGGGGCGCGCCACAGGACGCCACCGGTGCGTATCTAGACAACGGCTGGGGGCAACTCCTGTGGGTCCGGGACGGCGTGGGCAGGTTTCCTGCACGTCGAACCCGCAGCGGCCGAGCCGCTCTTCACTGCTCGTGGAGCGTTCCGGCGTGGTCAAGCGTGTCATGCGCGTCGCCCGTGACGGGGCAAGGGCCAGGGGAAGACCCTTGCCCCGTCGTATGGGCGCTGATGAGCCAGGTCCGGGAGTCCGCGGCGCGTGAATCCGGCGACAGGCCTGCCACCGTCATCGCCGGCGAGGGCACGGGCGGCAGGCCGACTCAGGTGAGAAGAGCGGGAAGAGCGCGATGGCCGTTGGAGATGAATGACCGCATGGGCTCCACCTCCGTCTCCCTGACGGCCGCCGCGAGCCGGGGGATCGGTCGAAGAGAGCAGGCAGCGCGACCTCCGCCTGGAGGCGGGCCGGCGGTGCCCCCCAGGCAGAAGTGCACGCCATGGTCGAAGGCCAGGTGGTCCTTGTCGGACCGGGTGATGTCGAAGTCACCGGCCGTGGGGCCGTACTTGTCCGGATCCTCGCAGGCCGCCGCGTAGGAGTTGAGGATGGGGTCGCTCCGGCGAATCGTGACGCCCGCGATGCTGATGTCCTCCACCGCGTACCTCAGCGGCAGATGAGCCACGGGCGCCTGGACCCGGAGGCCCTTGGCTGCGGACGTCGGATGCGACGGCGTACAAGGTGGCCCCGACAAGGCCACCCATGATCTGCTGGGAGTGGTCGGTGATGCCGATCCTGACGAGGCCGGTCTCCGGCAGGTGTTGCACCCAGACGTGTTCGGGGCTGTAGCTCTGGCCCTCTGGGACATGGGTCACGGCGAAGCCTTTCGTGTGTGCGGATGAGGTGGCGTCAGGGCCGGTCGCCGCACTAGGAGACCGGCGAGTCGAGCCCGTTCTGCTTCAGCCAGTGCGAGGCGACCGTGGCGGGGTCGCCACCGTCTGCCACCTCGGTGACGAGCTGCCGGAGCGCGGCCGTGTCGAGTCTTGCCGAGACGGCGTCGGAGGCGCGCGCCATCGGCTCGGTGAGAACGTCGCGCCGGAAGACGGGTACGACGTTCTGGGCGGCGAAGATGTGCTGGGTGTCCTCGAGGGACACGAAGCCGTAGTGGGAGATGGCCGGGTCGGTGGAGAAGATGTCGGCGGCATCGACAGTGCCGTTGCGCAGCGCCGTCTGCGTGATCGTGCCGCTGGGGGAGAGGGAGACGAACTGTTTGAAGGCGACTCCGTACACCTTCTCGAGTGCAGGCACTCCGTAGGAAACGGTCTGCAGGGGTGCGGGAGCGCCCAGCTTGAGTTTGCCGGCGATGGGCTTGAGGTCGCCGATGCTGCTCAAGTGGTACTTCTCGGCCGTTTCCTTGGTGACCGTGATGGTGTCCGCGTCCTGCGCCGTTGCGTAGTCGGTGACGGAGAGGTCCTGTCGGCTCGCGGCGGACCTGAGCGGTGCGTAGACGTCCTTCGGGGCGCGAGCCTCGTTGTCGGGCGAGAGGTAGTTGAGCAGGGCGCCGCTGTATTCCGGGACGGCGCCGATCGACCCGTCCTTGAGCGCTGCCATGTAGGCGGTCCGCTCTCCGATGTCGGCATGGACCTCGGTCTTGACGCCGTTTGCCTTCATGGCCCCTGCGTAGAGGTAGGCAAGGATCTCCGCCTCGGGGAAGTCCGCCGATCCGACGACGACCGAGCCAGGCTTGCTGGGCAGTTGACCGTCTGCCGATGTGGTGACGTCGTGGGTTCGGCTGTCGGCGTCCGGCTGTGAAGAGCTGCCGCCGGCGCCACAGGCGGACAGTGCGCAGGCCAGGGCCAGAACGCAGGCAGCTGTGAGGCTGCTTCGCATGATGGGTCCTTAGTTGTCGAGCGTGTCAGTGAGTTGCGCTTGAGTCGAGTCGTGGCCTCTTGCCGGGCACAGGGCTGGGACGCCTGGTGGCGGAGACCGAGGTGAGACCGGGCGAGACGGTGCGGCGCAGGACGACATGGAGGGTGCCGTCGACAGCCAGGGCCAGAACGGCCACCGCGATACCCCCGGCCACCATGGCCGGGTACCCGTAGCGGAGATCACCGAGATTCTGCTGTCCGTCGATGATGAACCGGCCCAGTCCGCCGACGAGAGGCGCGTAGGCGGCAACCGTCAAGGTGGCGATGACCTGCAGGGTGGCGCTTCGCAGTCCCGAGATGATCAGCGGAAGGGCACACGGCAGCTCCACCTTCCTGATGACCTGAAGCGAGGTCATACCGGTGCCGGCCGCGGCATCCCGGGTGGCCGCATCGAGGGACTGCACCCCTGCGTAGGTGCTCGTCAGAATCGGAGGTATCGCCAGGATCAGCACAACGATCAAGGCCGGGACCAGGTAGGGGACACTGCCCGCCGGAACGATCGTTCCCCATCCCCGCCGGACGGGGATGTGGGGTGAGAGCACCACGATCAAGAAGATCAGGAATCCCAGTGTCGGTACGGCCCGGAGTGTGTTCGCCAGGCCCGCAACCACGGCGGTGCCCCTCCCCGTGTGCCCGATGACCAGTCCCACAGGGATGGCGACGAGGGCCGCAGCGGCTGTCACGACCACCGTGTACAGCAGGTGCTCTCGTGTGTGGGCGATCAGCCCATTCGATCCCCACCAGTTGGCCGGGTCGTTGAACCAGATGCCCACCCGGTCCAGTCCGGGCAGGCCGTTGCCGTCCGCGAGAGTCATGGGGCGACCGCCCTGTGCCAGGGGGTGAGCAGCCTCGTCAGGGTGATGATGACCAGGTCGTAGACCAGCGCGATGGCCATGAAGGCGAAGAGACCGACGATGATCGGTGCCAATGAACTCGTGTTGTTCCCCGCGATGAAGAGCTGCCCCAGTTGGGCGGTGCCGATGACGGACGCGACGGAGACCAGACTCACGTTGGACACGGCTGCGACTCGCACGCCTGCGGCGATGACGGGCACCGCCAAAGGCAAGTGCACACGCAGGACCAGCTGCCTGCCCGTGTATCCCATCGCGCCGGCCGCGGACAGCACGCTGTGGGGGACCGAGCCCAGGGCGCCGGACACTGTCCGTACCAGGAGCACGAAACTGTAGATCGTCAGCGCCGCCATGACATTGAAAGGATCAAGGATCTTGGTGCCGAACACGTCCGGCAGCACGAGGAACAAGACCACCGAGGGAACGGTGTAGATCACGCTCAGCCCGGAGACGAGCGGTCCCTCGAGCCACTTGTACCGGTAGGCGATCCATCCGCAGGGCACTGCCAGAGCAAGACCGACGACCACGGGCACAGCCGCGAGCCAGACAGTTGTGAGGCCCCACTGCTGGATCTGCTGCCAGTTGGACTCCACATAGGAGGTCACCTGGTTCACGCCGTGACCTCCTCGCACGATGTGTCCGAGGTGCTGCTCACCGCGGTGGCCCTCGCCGCTATCTGTGCAAGCACATGAGAAGCAGAGACAGTGCCGGCGAACCTCGTGTCGTCGCGCACCACCACGCCTCGTCCGCTGGGAGAGGACAGAGCCGCATCCAGCGCCTCGCGCAGCGACCCCGTTTCCGTTGCCAGCGTTCCGCCGAGGTGCAACATGCCTTTCTCGATGGATGTTTGACCCTCTGCGGCGCCCAGAGTGTCGGTCGTCAGCCACCCCACCGGAGCGTCGGCGGCGTCGACCACGAGGACCCACCCCTCCTGCTGCCTCTGCCGTGCGGCCGTCAGCGAGTCGCCCAGCCTGACGGTCGGCTCTTCGACCAGAGACAGGGACCCGGCGGGTGTGAAGCCCAGCGCGCGGTAGCCGCGGTCGCGGCCCACGAAACCGGCGACGAACGCGTCCGCCGGACGTGACAGAAGCTCCGCAGGCGACGCGAACTGCGCAAGGGTTCCCCCGACTCGTAGGACGGCGATCCGGTCACCCATCTTGATCGCTTCATCGATGTCGTGGGTGACGAATATGATCGTCTTGCTCAATTCCTTGTGGATGCGCAGAAATTCGTTCTGCAACTGTTCCCGGACGACGGGGTCGACCGCGCTGAAGGGCTCGTCCATCAACATCACCGGCGGATCCGCGGCCAAGGCTCTGGCGACACCCACCCGCTGTTGCTGCCCGCCGGACAACTGCGCCGGGTAGCGGTCCGCCAAAGTCCGGGGGAGGCCCACCAGTTCCAGCAACTCGGCTGCCCGGCTCCGCGCTTGCCGCCGCGTCGCCCCGGTGAGCATGGGCACGGTGGCGATGTTGTCCAGGACGGTCTTGTGGGGAAACAGACCGGCCTGCTGGATGACGTACCCGATGCCTCGGCGCAACTGTGCGGGCCTGACCGCGCGGACATCTCTGCCGTCCACCAGTACCCGCCCCGAGGTCGGCTCGATGAGCCGGTTGACCATGCGCAGGGAGGTCGTCTTGCCGCAGCCTGAGGGCCCCACGAGGACCGAGATATGGCCCGCTGCCGCTTCCAGGCTCAAGCCGTTCACGGCGACGGTCCCGTCAGGGAAAGTCTTCGTCGCCGATTCGAAACGGATCATGATGTCTCCTTGCGCCGGGCCGTGATGCATGAAAGAGGAACTCGAGAGGTGAAAGACAGGGGCGGTGGGTTCGCCTGCGGCCCGGATGCTCTCGCTGTCTAATTGAAAGAGTAACAGGTATCAATTAGAAGCGAGTGGGGTGCGCCCTGGAACTCGCACGTGGCCGCTTCCTCCGGCGGCACGCACATGCCCTCACGGGTGGGCCGGCCTGGTTGTGGCTCCGCGGGGAGTGGCGCGATGGCAGAGGTCTGTACACCCACAAAACCCTGTTTCGCAGTAAACGTTGAGTCAAAAATGGCCTTGCGCAGCCCTACGGCGTCCTTTTCCCGCTCTTCCCAGATCGTCCCGGCGCTCGGCTCCTCCTCTGCCCCGGCTCCATGTATGGCGTATGTGCAGGCCCTTGACAGGGCCGCTCATGGCCATGACGGGGCATGCGCGCTCACTCGTCGCCCCCCTCATCCGCCGCACATCGCGGTCCAGTTCAGGAACTGCGCGAAGGCGGCTCCCTGATCAGAATCGTGCGCGCAGGACATGGCCCGTATCGAGGTTAGGTCAAAGAGCGCAATTCTGTGGACTTCTGAGCCATGTAAAATCCCTCGCCCATCTATAGAAGAGACGAATGGAGCGCTGCTTCGAGGCCGCCGCTGAGGGTAAGTGCTGCAGGGCGGCATGGATCGCACCCGGGCGGGGGCGACATGAGTAGTTTCTCGCCGCGCCATCCAGAAAACGCATGAATCCCGGTTCCTCGCGAGCACGGTGTTCGTCAACACTGGAGAAATGAAACTTTCCCTCGAAGTCGTCACGCTGGCCGTCTCGGACGTGGACCGAGCGCTCGCGTTCTACAGAGACCAGGTCGGGTTTCACCTCGACGTGGACTATGCGCCTGGCGGAAAGTTCCGGGTGGTGCAACTCACCCCGCCCGGGTCGAACGTGTCGGTCCAATTCGGTGCAGGGCTCACCGAAGCCGAGCCTGGCGGCACCCGAGGTACGTACCTCGTCGTCACCGACATCGAAGACGCCAGGGCCCTGTTGGTGGCACGCGGTGTACCCGCAGGTGAGATCAGGCACAAGTTTCAACTTCCCGACTGGCGCGGAGGCTTCGAAGTCGGGACCGATCCCGAGCGTCGCGACTACGCGAGCTTCTTCGACTTCGCCGATCCCGACGGCAATCAGTGGCTTGTCCAGGAACGAGGTCACCAAGTCGCACGCTCTTGAGGCGTGTTGCAGCGGTAGACCCGGGCCGGCCGTGACGATGTGCCATACGGTTCGGCACTTTCGGCGAACGGCATCTCTGGAAGAGCCCGGGTGCCTGACCACCGCGCACGCTTACGGCGCAACCCTTGGCCCAGGCGCATTCCCGCAACATTGCCGAGAGACAGGGCCGCGCAGTGTGCGGAGACGCGCCGTACGCAGGTCACAACCCGGTGGTGTTGATCCTTTTTGTCCCTGACCGGGGTTGTTACCACTCCCGCTCTGACCGGACGCGCTGGCATTGACCGCGGTCGGACAGCGTTCGCGGAGATATGGTGCGGAGGCGGGGCCACCGTACAGGTGTCATGCCGTGCTGGGCGGGTGCCGGTAGATGTCGGCCAGTGCGGCAATGGTCTGCGCCATCAATGCCCGCAGTTCCATGGGCGCCACGACCTCGGCCTCCGCGCCGAGCCGCAGCAGCATGCCGACGGCGTGGTCGACGGACTCGACAGGGATGACGACCTGGACGCGGCCGTCGGTGCCCGGTAGCCCGGCGGTTTCCTCGGCGGCGCGTGCCACTGCCGGTTCCACGAGGTCCGGCAACTGCGTCAGGACCCGTGGCGACAGCCGCACCACGGCGTCGCCCTGGTGGCGGCGGGCGTCGAAGTCGGCGAGATAGGACTGCCAGTGCGCGGCCAGGTCAAATCCCTGAGGCCGCTCGAAGTGGTCCTGCAGTACCTGGATGGTGAGGATCTGGGAGACGCGATAGGTGCGCACGCCCACCCGTCGGCCGGCCACCAGGTACCAGCGGCCCGACTTGAGCACCAAACCGTAGGGGTCCAGCGTCCGGGTCACCTCCTGGGGAGCCTTCCAGCGCCGGTAGCGGACGCGGATGCGGTGCCGGCGCCACACCGCGTCGGTCACGGCGGCCAGGTGCGCGGTGCGGTCTGCTTCGGCGTACCAGCCGGAGGTGTCCAGGTGGAAGCGCTTGCGTATCTCACCGGTCCGGTCGCGCAGCTCCTCGGGCTGGGCGGCCATCAGTTTGAGCTGGGCGGTGGCAAGCACGGAGCCGAGCCCGAGGTCCGCGGCCGGGCCGGGCAGTCCGGCCAGGGAGAGCGCCTCCGCCTCGTCGCGGGTCAGTCCGGTCAGCCGGGTGCGGTACCCGTCGACCAGCCGGTAGCCACCGTCGTGACCGGCTTCGCCGTAGAGCGGCACGCCTGCTGCGGCGAGCGACTCCATGTCCCGGTACACCGCGCGGACGGACACCTCCAGCTCGTCGGCCAACTGCCGGGCGGTCATCCGGCCGCGGGTCTGGAGGAGTAACAGGACGGACAACAGTCGGCTCGCACGCACGAGGAAAGTCTGCCGCAGTCCCCTGACACGAGTTGTCAGGGGAGCCGGATTAGCTTT